>JAUWQK010000114.1 GCA_030611115.1 Deltaproteobacteria bacterium | reverse complement strand
TCCTGAGAGTGGAGCTTGATTACATAGTCATAAAAGTGGGAAAAGAAATCATAATATCTTTTTCTAAACTTCATGAAAAATCCGGCTCCATCATTGCAATTTATCATCAGTCCTTATGTTTGCAGTATTCAAACATCTCTTGCAGACCTTCAATTAAGTATTCTGTCCCGGAATTATCTGTATTTCGTGTTTTTTCATATTTATGATTATAGGCAATTACAATTGTTATTTAAGAAGCTCCGTCAAATTCAATCGGAATTTCGATTCTTTGCTTAATTTCTTCATATATTGGTATTTCCACTTCTTCAGCTACTTCCAGAGTAACAGCAAACCCGTAATTAACTGATTCATCAAGAGTGCCTGCATCTTCCCGGCAGACAACATCAATTTTTAAATTATCTCCATCCTGATATGTAACGACTTCGCTCCCTTCTAAAACTTCATGCTGAATTGTTCCATTTTTTACATGCTGCCAATCAGCATTTATACGCTTAACTCCAGCATTATCTCCCGGGGGAAATCTGAATTCATGCTTCTTATCTTTCTTAATACTTCCATAGCCTATTGCAGTTGCCCGTCGTTCAGTGCACTCAATCACACGTTTGATATCAGAAATTCCATATCCCAAATACCTTGCAGCAATTCTTTTAAACAAACGAGAATTATCTCGGGTTTTCAGACAGTTTTCCAATATATTAAAACTGTTACCCCAGGAAGCGCCGTGAACAAGAAGACTTTTAATAATTACAGCCATATACTCATCAGGGATATTTGTGTCAGCGCCAGATCTCAATTCATCCAATACTTCATAGATCAGGGCTGCACCTCTGGAAGCCAAAGCAGCTGAGTTGCTTGTACCTCTGATGTATACCCCCCTATTTCTTTCACCTGGATTTACCGGTGCGGCTGCCACCTTTTGTCCTGGAGCCATTCCGATGTCATTAATTCTGTACTGGTTATCGGTGATATAATTATATAATTGCCTTCCTCCCGGCAAATAAATCTCAGGATTAATGGAATTCCTGAAACCGTATCAATGGGCGGTAATTGAAGAAGGCAGTTCCTGTGTTGGAAGTATATCCACTCTGTTTCCCTGATTGGATATATTGGATTTGTCAGTATGGATAGCCCCTATGGATAATGTATTCACAGAATCTGCAGGAGACATTAATCTGTGATTGCGAATATTTCCATGAACTATTTTCATGGTATGTTTTGTGATATCTTCATCAGTTAATTGACTCAGCTCTGACTTCGATTTTTCAAGACCAATATCAGCCCCGTTATTTCCCGCGCTTATACAAAAAAGCACTTGATATTTTTCAGAAAGCCAATCAAGCAGTTTTGCACATGAGCTTAACTGATGAAAAAACATTCTTGCCGGATCACAAATTGAAAGGTTGATAATTTTAATTGTAGGAGCGACCGGTTCTTCATCAGCGTCTCCTTCAAAAATCCTCCTTACGGAACGTAATATCAAATCTTCAAAAAAATGCTCCTTTGCGATGTGTTCACGGGGAGGATTATTGATAAAATCATCGGGATCAGGCTTCATTATCGGTCTTACATATATAGGCCTGGGTAAAGGTGACTCTTCCGCGTCCAATTCCCCATGACAGATCAATGAGGCCATCGCAGTACAGTGTTTCCTTCCCTTCGCCTGGTATGCACTGCCAAAATCATCAGGGTCATCCACGATTAGCCGGTTTTCAAGCAAGGAATGGTGAACAAATGGATCTCCGTCAAGTATAGCCAAGACAGGGGCGCCGGAAACTTCACCTTCCTGAAAAGCCTCCGCGTCAACCCCTTCTGGATACACATCCGCCGCACATTGCCCTGCCGGACGGAAAAAACATTACATCTTCGCATTTAAAAAGCTTTGTATACTCAGAGCTTAGAATCCGTTCTATGTTTTCAGGGGGCAATTCCGCTTTTATGGCGTGGAAACGGATTTCATCAATAATACATTTTGTGATAACAGAACCATTCTCGGATTTTATAAATTGTTCAACCTTTGCCTGGATATCATTCCTTTTGGCGCTATTTTTTCTGTACCAGAGCTCGATTTCAAATTGGATTTCCGAAGCTGTCCCCTTTTTTATGTCCAGTTCTTCTTTCCAATATTTTTCAATACCTGTTTCCTTCAATCGGTCTTGAATACCCCATTTGCGTATTTCTTTAAGATGGCTGAATATTTCGACCCATTTTTTAGATAAAACATCTTTATTGTCCGGCCATTTGTTCCATTCAGACAACAGATTACTCATTGCCTACTGATTACTCATGCTCAAAAACAGCCGGCCGCTTATTAATTTTTCTTTTGTATCTGTGATTTTTCCATTAATCACAGACATTATTGTATCGCTATATTCAGCCAGACCTTCCGGTATAAATTCTGTAAAATCATCAAGATGTTTGTCTGTGATATGTTCGTTTTTATCAATAAAACCATTATCCTTTAAAGCCATCCATATATCTGAAGACTGTTTTGTAGTGATGTCATCAATTTGTTTATAAAATAGGCTTTTGCCGATTTTGGCGTTCTCATAAAAATCATCATCCGCCTCTATTTTGTCGGTATCAACCTCTGCAAGCCATTCCAGGCCTGGAACGGCCCGTACCGCCCGCTCGAAATTATCAATTCTTCCCGTTGTTTCGAGAACCAGAACATACTCAGGCTCAATTCCCTCAGTTGAATTGGCAATAAACGACTGAATTATTGATTCAAACAGGGGCGTTAATCTATCTTTCTGTATTTGTGGTGATGGAAAGTGATAGTTTGAGGAACCAAAACGTGGTTTTGGCTTATCCCGGCCTGCAATAGCAGGAGCAGGAAAAATCAGCAGAGGTCTTTCAGGCATATTATTCTCGCTCTTTTACATTGTTGGCTCCGAACTTAGATTGCCATTGTCTCAGTTTTAAAGAGACGATATCTCGTGCATTGTCCTGTTTATTGGTCAAAACAGCTTGTCGCACCACATCTGTACAGAACTCTTCAACTTCGGAAAAGCTGTAACCTGATAGTTTTTGAGAAAGGCTCTTTGGACTGTAATTGAAATCCAGTCTTGTTCTCTTGATGAAAAGCTCTATAAAGCGTTCAACCTGCTTGACATCAGGTGGTTTAAGTTCAAGCCTTAACTGGAATCTCCGCCAGACAGCACGATCAAGAAGTTCAGGATGGTTGCTTGCCGTAATCACAACCACATAACTTGGCAAACTGTCCATTTGAAGAAGCAGAGAACTTACTACTCGTTTTATTTCGCCGGTTTCTTTCGTATCCCCCCGCTCTTTTTTAATTGTATCAAATTCATCAAAAAACAAAACACAATTGTGGGTTTTCACATAACTAAAAACTTTCTGAAGTCTTGAGGCGGTTTCTCCAAGATAACGGCCTATAAGATTTTCATACCGGATTACTAAAAGCGGATACATCAAATGTGCAGCCAAAGCTTCAGCAAGGCTTGTTTTGCCGTTCCCCGGAGGCCCGGCCAGAAGAATCCTGCTTCGGGGTTCCAGCCCATAAGATCTGAGCAGGTCAGCCCTATTCTGTTCCTCTATCAGTTCCCGGCATATTTTTAATGTTTGTTCATTTATTATTAGATCATCAAACCGTTTTTGCGGATTAATTTCAAATACCAAATCACTGGTTTCACCATTAAGGCGAACTGCGGTTTTTTTATTAACGCCGTTATTGAGTGATAAAGCCAATCGCTCCGCAAGAATATTATGTTTTTTAGCTCTCTCTTCTGCAATCAGGCTCTCCACTGCTTTACGGAATGAAACCATATCGCCATGACCGGCTGATTGAACCATGCTGATTATAATATCTGCTCTTGCCATAATTGCAATTCTCTCAAAAAAGCATATTGTATATAAAAATCGATAGACTGGATTATTGTCCCACTGAAATTAAAGTAGTCTGATCAAATCAGGTAAAAATTTAACAAAATAGATAAAATAGACCCAGCGCTTTTTTTGTTTTGCGCTATCGGGATTAATTCGATTTCTGATGTGTGCTTCGTCTTCCTGGCTTACGAAAATCGGGCATCATTAACCGAAACACATTCAACATATAGCACCATAGAAAAGAGGTGACAAGTGGTATTAGCTACCATCTGTCAGCTTTCATCCCAAAAAAGGTATAACGCAAGGGCAGTGCAATCTGAGAGCATCCATTATGAAATTTATCATGTTGCAAAAAGCTTTCCCCACCTGGAGACATTCTCCGGCTTTACCGGGCGTGCTCCCATATTTATGATCTTTTTGTTGAAATCGCTGTCGAATGTGTAGAGGGGCTTTTGCCATGATAGAATTTTCTGACAGAATTCTTCTGTCTTGCCGGATGGTTCGGCGTAAGCTACAAAAATGACACTGGACAATGCGGCTGCAAACAGATTACGATAATGGGTTGTTTTAACGGTAGGGCGGCGTTGATTTTCTTTGAATGGTGACAGAATAAGGAGGCGTCCGTCCTCAAGGGGCGTTTTGAATTCCGCTTTTATTCGCATTCCTTCAATGCCGCGTGCCGGGCAGACGATAACTGGTTGTTTGCCACGCAACAGGATTGTCAGGCATTCATGTTCCATCGGCGAGTGAAATCCGCCAATGACTGTCATGCCGGTTTCTCTCAAGATCTGGACCATATCATAGGTATGCAGTATCAGTGTGCCGGGGCATTTCACTGAGCAGAATAAGGCCACGGACTGGTGATTGAGAATGTCAGGATTTCCAAGTAAGGCAATGCTCTGCGGGGTATCATCTCCCAAATGATTTTTTAAGGCATGTGGATAATTCGGATTGCTTTTATTGAGATTAACCGTTTTCAGCATAAGGCTTCCGGTTACTGGAGTTTCTATCGGCTTAATTCACTCCTGTCGATTATTGAAAGATCACGTTTGCCGTGAATAATGGCAAGGATCACAATTCCATCTGGTAGTATTTCATAAATGAGCCGATAGGAATATATGAACAATTCTCTCACATTCGAATCGTCTGTCTCTGGTACGATCCTGCCTATTTCAGGGAACTTTTTAAGGCTCTCAGACCTTGCTACAATATTCTGCACAACATTTTTTGCATAATATTTAGAGTCCCTGACAATGTAGTCATAAATTTGCCTCAGATCCTTTTTGGCAGGGGCAGACCACCTTACCATGATTCAATTTCCTTTTGTAATTCCTCAGCAGACACGGTATCACCCTGTCTAACAGCTTCCCTGCCTTTTCTAACTTTGTCGATTACATAAAGCCTGTACATGATATCATCAATTTCTGC
>JAUWQK010000198.1 GCA_030611115.1 Deltaproteobacteria bacterium | reverse complement strand
ATGAACGAAGCGGAAACCAGCCGTTGACAAGCTATATCAAACGCATCAACACGGACTGGATCAGATAACAGGTTTGAGGTTCATTTTTGATGATATGTCCGAAGAAAAGAATTTAATAAACCAGAAAAAAAATATGTCTGCGATCTCCGTAAAAAACCAAAAATAAAATGAGAAACGCATAAAATCATGGGCGTCCCGCTGTACGCCCCCGTAATTCCTGCTGCCATTTTTTGGGATCTTTAATGTCCACGAAAGGTTTTATGTCTGGATATTTTTTAAACAGGCTTTCAAGCTTTATGCTTATCTTGCCCGTATCTTTTAAAGGTCGGATTTTTATTTCAAGATCTTTATATAAAAAATCCTCTGGAATTTTTATACAGTGGTGGATACTTGACCCTTTTTTTATGACTGTATATTCTTGCATTATTCACTCCCATGCTATTTTTTGTAAGGAATTGAAATATAATAAACAGCTTTCAGCGCTGAAAGCAAGAAATACAACGGAAAAATAGTGAAAGGAATGACAATGTCACCAAGGAGAACCTTGGGACGTATTCAACTTTAAAATCTGTTGGCCTTAGAATCAGCTTCACTGCTCGGTTTTGTTTGACCAGATCAACTATCCCATATCGTTTGATTCCTTTTTTAGGGAAGAGGGTCAAGATATATTTGCTATCAGGCAAATAAATTCGCTAATATATTTGCCTGATAGCGATAAAAAATGTATCACATCTTGACGAGCATTAGCTGACATCTTTTTACTCAAAAAAAACATATCAAGGCCATATGGAGTTTACTGCTCTTAATATTGAGCGCTCCAGCTTCAGGCCTTGGGAGGAAGATAGAGCTCTTGACAATATACCTATAGATGATATATGTTACATATATGGCATGGACGGTTACATCTAAAAAGAAAGCTCAAAAGCAGGCACAAAAATTGCCGTCTGATATTAAAAAAATTCTTGCCCGACTTTTGATGGAAATAGAAATTGCCGGCCCCTTTAGAAGTAATTGGCAAAACTACGGGCCGTTGGGCAAAAACCGGTATCATTGCCACCTGAAAAAAGGAAGGCCGACTTATGTGGCGGTCTGGGAAGTCATAGACAAAGAAATACGATTAGTTGAGGTGTCTTATGTTGGAACGCACGAAAAAGCTCCCTATTGAACTAAAATTCTTAGGACCACAGGCAAACAAAACAAAGGCTATAAAGGCTTTAAAATCGTTCGGCTTTGTAAATATTTCGGATACCATTCCCTGGCGCGATCTATTTCCGGAATATGCTGACGAGGAAATGCCTGGAGTTTGCCTTGCCGGATCGAGGCATAAAGAAAATATGACCCAAAAACAACTTTCGGAATTAACTGGAATTCCACAAAGTCATATTTCCGAAATGGAAAACGGCAAAAGAGCAATAGGGAAAAAAACGGCGAAGACACTGGCAAAGGTTTTGAATGTCAATTACAGGGTATTTCTTTAAACCTAAGTTGAGCGATTTTTGGGGAAGAAATGTGCTGAAATCTTTATGCATAAGGGTTCGCAAAAACCGCAGGCATACCAGTGGATATGTCGAGAATTTTTGCGAATCCTTGATGCGCAAAAGATCAGTGCAAATCGAGTCAAAAATCGCTCAATTTAGGTTATAACTAACTAATTCATTAAAACGGTAAAACCTTTTTATAGCGCTGCTACCAGAGGTAGTGGTTTAAAGCGATTAATCAAAGGAGTTTCTATGCCCAGACGTAACGACATCAATAAAATATTAATTATCGGTTCAGGTCCAATAATAATCGGCCAGGCATGCGAGTTCGATTATTCGGGAACACAGGCCTGTAAGGCTTTGCGAAGCCTTGGCTACGAGATAGTACTGGTGAACTCGAATCCTGCGACTATAATGACAGACCCTGGAACGGCCGACGTAACTTATATAGAACCTCTCAACCTTAAAGTATTAACGGAAATTATTGAAACTGAACGTCCGGATGCGTTGCTGCCTAACCTGGGTGGCCAGACAGGACTTAATCTTTCATCCGAGCTGGCAAAAGCGGGCGTTCTCGAAAAATACGGTGTTAAGGTCATCGGAGTTAACATTGACGCCATTGAACGCGGGGAAGACCGTACAGCATTTAAGGAAACCATGAATCGACTCGGGATTGAAATGCCGAAAAATCAGACCGTTAACAGCGTCGAGGATGCGGAAAAAGTTGCGGAAAAACTTGGTTACCCTGTTGTAATACGTCCGGCATACACCATGGGAGGAACAGGAGGCGGTCTTGTTTACAATGTTGAAGAACTTCGTACAATAGCCGCTCGCGGCATAGCTGCAAGTATGGCAAATCAGATTCTGGTCGAAGAATCCGTGCTGGGCTGGGAAGAACTTGAACTGGAAGTTGTCCGTGATTCCAAGAATCAGATGATCACAGTATGTTTCATAGAAAACGTCGATGCAATGGGCGTTCATACAGGGGATTCATTCTGCACAGCACCAATGATGACAATCGCTCCTGAACTTCAGAAACGTCTTCAGAAATACTCCTATGATATTGTTGAGGCAATAGAAGTCATCGGAGGCACCAATATTCAATTCGCACATGATCCCAAAACCGGAAAAGTTGCGGTTATAGAAATCAATCCCAGGACTTCCCGTTCGTCAGCGCTGGCCTCAAAGGCAACCGGCTTTCCGATCGCTCTTATTTCAGCGCTTCTGGCCGGAGGCCTTACTCTTGATGAAATTCCCTACTGGCGGGATGGAACCCTGGACAAATATACTCCATCCGGTGATTATGTTGTAGTTAAATTTGCCCGGTGGGCCTTTGAAAAATTTCCAGGCGTGGAAGATAAGCTCGGCACCCAGATGCGCGCAGTTGGTGAAGTAATGAGCATAGGAAAAAATTATAAGGAGGCTTTTCAGAAAGCTATACGTTCGCTGGAAATTAACCGGTATGGGCTTGGATTTGCCAAAGACTTCAACAATAACTCATTGGATGAATTAATGCATATGCTGAACATTCCTACCAGTGAACGGCACTTCATCCTGTACGAGGCGCTACGCAAAGGCGCGGATATCCAGGCTCTTCATGAAAAAACTCACATAAAAGCCTGGTTTATCGAACAGATGAAAGAGCTGGTAGAACTTGAAGATAAAATTTTAGAACACAAAGGCCGAATGCTTCCGGATGATCTGTTTTTGCAGGCTAAAAAAGATGGATTTGCAGATAAGTATCTTGCCGGGCTTCTTGACATTCCCGAAAAGGATATCCGTGAAAAACGCATTTCATTGAATCTAATCGAGGCATGGGAACCTGTTCCGGTAAG
>JAUWQK010000270.1 GCA_030611115.1 Deltaproteobacteria bacterium | reverse complement strand
AGCACTGTCTGGATTTCCGCAAAAAATATACGGAAATGATGCCTATAACGTCAATCGAAGCCCTGAAATCCGTTATTCCTGCATGTTTTTAACGAAAATCCAAGTTTAGACATCCTTTAGAAATTCTACCCGCACAGCTTGAAAGTTTTGGTGCTTCTGCTAACGGTGGCGCTATTCCTTCCAACCTATTGCAGTTCCCAAACACTGATAGCAACTCCCTTTGTTTACGATTGTGTAAAGAATTATCAGCCAAAAAACAC
This sequence comes from Deltaproteobacteria bacterium, assembly GCA_030611115.1. Next base: position 1,267 of record JAUWQK010000270.1, on the reverse strand, counting down.
CCTGCTAGATTTCCAGCAAAACTACCTGAATTTTTCATTGATTTTTTAACAGATGAAAACGATTTGGTTCTTGATATCTTTGCCGGTTCTAATACTACTGGTGAAATGGCAGAAAAAAGAGGACGGAAATGGATTGCGTGTGATTTAGATAGAGATTATTTAGCCGCTTCTGCTTTACGTTTCTTCGAGAAGCCAATCAATGAAAAGCAGATGAAAATATTTAGGGAACTATCCAGGGGCTCTGAACTTCCTATCGATTTAACCAAAATAAAAAGACAACAAGAACTTTTCGCCCAAGGCGCTGCACCTGATCGGGCATCACAGTTTCCGGAAATTGCCCAAATTTATTGAGATGTTACACTATTCTCAAGTAGAGCTGTGGGGTTTTTGATTGACAAAATATTCCCAATAGGTATAATATTTATACCATGAAATTTGAATTTGACCTCTCAAAATCAAAAAACAACAAAAAGAAACATCGGATTGATTTTATTGAAGCTCAAGCGCTTTGGGAGGATCCCGACTTATTGGAGATCCCTGCAAAAACAACGGACGAACAGAGATTTTTAGTTATTGGAAAGATAGCAGTAAAGCACTGGTCAGGAGTTATTACATATCGTGGTGAAAACATAAGGATTATCTCTGTGCGCAGGGCAAGAGATGAGGAGATTGAGATATATGAAAGCTAAAGACTTTGACAAGAAGTTTGATGAGGGAAAGAGCGTTGTAAAGCACCTGGATCTTTCAAAAGCCAGACGACCTGAACAGGAGCAAAAAAGAGTCAATGTTGATTTCCCGATCTGGATGATTCATTCTCTGGATAAAGAGGCTAAGCGACTCGGTGTTCCCCGACAGTCAATCATCAAGATCTGGCTTGCGGAGAGATTGCAGCAAGCCTCAGCCTGATAGTATTCGAACAACTGCATTCTGGTTCCGAGATAAATTCGAGTCATTTGGACAAAACGAAGAGTTTTTGAATATGAATATACCTGACAAAATCATAAAATTGATTGAGACTTTCGATTATAATTTAGAAATGTATAAGAAAGGCTCATACAACAAAACTCAGGTGTGCCTTGAATTCATAAATCCGTTTTTTGAAGAATTATAGATCCTCGCATATGAATTGATACTTTTTTTACCTTATATTAATAATGTGATGGTATCAATTCATGTGCTATGGACTATAGGTTGGGATATTACTAATAAACAAGGCCATGCAGAAGCGTACAAAGAAGTAATTCATGAAGATGCTATAAAGGTAGGT
>JAUWQK010000103.1 GCA_030611115.1 Deltaproteobacteria bacterium | reverse complement strand
AGGGAAATGGCTTGGTTTAGTCTGTAATTATAATGATTTGCTGTGATTTCCGCAAAAATTATTCCACATCAGTTCCGATTGAGCCATTTTATGCCGCACATGATTCAGCGGTTTGACGGGTTGAGTTTCCATAAATTTACTTGATTTTTAAATACTTATGATTTATCAGATTGTAATCACAGAAATTTACAAAGTCGTAACGGTTTTTTTAAAAGATATGCTTATGAACCGGATAAAATATTTCGTCACATTTTTCTTGGTTTTTTTTCTGGTCTTCAGTTCTCAGCAGTTCGTGAGCGCTGATGATGTTGATTTGTTAAACGATCTGGATCAAGAAATCTCAATTACAGAAGAGAAATTCAGCGATGATCTTGATCTTTTTGGCGAATTAGAGGAATCGCCGGCTGAGAAAAAGTATGATCAATTTAAGTGCTTCACCCAAATCGCCAGGAACTTAGAGGGAAGTCTTCAATTGCGCGGCCATGTTTTCTACCGGGAAGCAAAAGACAGGGAAGGTCTCGATAACAGGAATCCCGTTGGAGAGGCTCTCCTGAGATTTAACACATGGACAGGCGATGATACGCTACGTCTGGATCTTTCCGGCTGGTTGGAAGCGGGAAGTCAAAAAGATACCTATAAAGGTATTTTCCGGTGGTTCCAGGATAGGGACCGCCATCGGCACTTTCTGGAATTAAACGAACTTTATCTTACTCTTTTCCAGGATGACTACGACGTAATGATAGGTAAAAAGATTTTCCAGAACGGGATTTCGACACTTTACTCTCCTGCCGACAGATACCGCTTTACGGATTTGAATGATCCGCTGGATCCTAAAGATTTTGGCACGTGGCAAACGAGGCTGGATTATTACATTGAAAAATTCACGATCACGGCAGCCATATTTCCCATATTCAATGCCGGCAAGCGGCCCAGTGAAGATTCACGCTGGTCAGGTGATACGGGAGATTATGATATTTATGAAGAAGATTTAGATACATCCGGCAACGAAGTCGAAGAAGATTACCCTTCTATTTCAATTCATAACGTCAGTTATTTTATCAGGGCCAAGACGACCTTCCGCGGCTGGGATTTATTCGCTTCCGCTTATCACGGTCTCAACCCCTATTATGTCCTGAGGGAAGAAACCCGTGGATCTAAAAAGGTGATCATCAAGGAGAATGTAAAGGTAGGCAACTATGCCGCTGGTTTTTCAACGGACTACAAAAAGTGGGAGTTCCATGGTGAATGCCTGTTCAACTTCAGCTATGATAGAAAGGACGATCATTATATTAACTACGTTGGCGGCTTTACATACACTATTGATGAATCGGCTAAAAAGATTTTTCTGGAAAAAATTGACGTAACCATTGAATATGCGGGAGAAATAGTAACAAAAGAACAATATGCTGATAATTATACCAGAAGTTCACAGAAAAGCAGGTTGGGGCAGAATAATATCTTCACACGTATTAATTTTAAATATGATGAAGATTTAAGCTTTCAGTATATTTCAGATTTTGAATTTGATCCATCAGGTCGATACAATAAAATCCAGTCCAAATATAAAATCCGGCCGGGGCTTGAATGGATGATCGCCGCTGAATTTTTTAACGGCAAGGATGACAGCTACTATGGTAGATGGGCGCGGAATGATCGGCTTATAACCGCCTTAAAGTATAGCTTCTAAGAAATTTCCATTAGGCATTTATTAAACTGTAAACCTTTTTGAGAGCACGTAATGGGAAAACTTAAAATGAAAGATGAAGACAAGACAAAAAAAGAGCTTATTGATGATTTTGTGAGAGCTAACCGACAACTGAAACAATACGCTGATTTGCTCGACGTAATCCCCGATATTGTTTACAAAGTAGATAGTGATGGGCATTTTGTCTATATAAACGGCACCATCAAGTTTATGGGCTATTCGCCTGAAGAATTGATAGGGAAACATTTTAGTAAGATAATTCATCCTGATGATATTGCGTCTGTGAGCCGTTCCACTGTTTTGAAAAAATATAAGGGAGCAATAACCGGAGATAAGAATGCACCAAAACTCTTTGATGAGAGAAGGACCGAAAAAAGAGGAACAAAACACCTTATTGTCAGATTAATACAAAAGGGATGGGAACGAGAAGAAGATTCGAAGAATGTAGAAAATTCAAAAACAGTGTATGTAGAAGTGATGGCGAGCGGACAATACGATAAAGCGGTCAGCAGAAAGGATAAGGCTTTTATTGGAACTGTGGGCGCCATCCGCGACATAGAAAAGCATAAATACACCTATGATACGGCGCCTGTTAATGATAGCGAGATAAGTCCCGGAGAAATATCTTCGTCCTGCCCAGATGGTATTGACGCAGATAGTCCTGACAGAAAGCATGAGGGTACAGTCGGAATCATAAGGGATATCACTGAACGCAGAATATTTGAACAACAGAAAGCAAAGCTTGAAAAACGATTGCAGCAGGCTCGGAAGATGGAAACACTCGGACAACTTGCAGGCGGAATAGCTCATAACTTTAACAACCTTCTTATGGCAATCCAGGGAAACACCTCTTTGATGCTTTTGGAGACTGTTTCCTCGCATTCACATTATGCAAGGCTAAGGAGCATTGAGGGGCAGGTTCGAAGCGCCTCGAAACTTACCGCTCAACTTCTTGGTTATGCCAGGAAAGGAAGGTATGAGGTCAAGAGCCTTGACCTTAACCGGGTGGTGGAAGAAACCTCAGAGATTTTTGGTAAAGCCAAAATGGGGGTTACGATTCATAAAGAGCTTGCTGATGGGTTATTTGCCACAGAGGCGGACGAGTCCCAGCTTAAGCAGATCCTGCTTGATCTGTATCTGAATGCTGCCGAGGCGATGCTGGATAGCGGGGATCTCACTGTGAAGACCTCAAACGTGACCCATGAAGACATGAAGGATAAGGAATACGATCCAAAGCCGGGAAACTATGTTTTGCTGACAATCACCGACACGGGTGTTGGCATGGATAAAAGCACTATGGGGCTCATCTTTGATCCCTTTTTTACAACTAAGCACATGGGCATGGGCACTGGTCTTGGCCTGGCTGCTGTTTACGGTATCATAACCGGCCATGGCGGATATATTGACGTGGAATCCAGGAAGGGGCATGGGAGCACCTTCAGTATTTATCTCCCTGCATCGGGAGAAAAAACCCGGAAAATTCTCAGAACTACAGATGAAATCACCAGTGCAACCGGAACAGTCCTCCTGGTAGACGATGAAGACATGGTTCTGGAGGTAGAAAAAGAGTTGTTGGAGACATTAGGCTACGAGGTGCTTACAGCCAGAGATGGAAAAGAAGCTGTCGAGATTTATAAGAAAAAATGGGACGATATCGACTTAGTCCTTATGGATATGGTTATGCCGAATATGGGTGGCGGTGAGGCCTATGACCGGATGAAGGAAATCAATCCGCGTGTAAAAGTCTTGCTTTCAAGTGGCTACAGTATTGACAGAGAAGCGAAGGAGATATTGGCACGAGACTGCGACGGTTTTATACAGAAGCCCTGTACTATAAAGGAGTTGTCTGAGAAAATAAGGGAGATTGTGGGCTAATTTTCAAGCTCTTCCAGTTTCTTTTCGAACTTAGCCTGCTTTTTTTCCAGAGAGCCTGTAAGCTTTTCCAGCTCGTCAAAAATGCGGTCTATTTCAGACTGGCGCTTTTGAATGGACCGGGAAAACTCGACAATTTTTTTACCGTCCTGGTTCTGAGATGCTTCCTGCATAGCCTGGTTAAGCTCTGAAAGCTCATCTTCAAATCTTTCTATAGCATTTTCCGCCTTTGCTAGGCTTTGCTCTATCGGCTTGAGAACTTTTCCTCTTTCTGTGACTATCTTTGAGCGTCTTTGCCGGAGTTCCTTTTTCGTCAATTTTAAAACAGCTTTTTCCCCTTCGGGCTTCTGCACTGGACCTTCATGTTCCCATCCGACTTTTTCAAGAAAATCTCCATAACTCCCGGCAAATACTTCAATCCGGTCATTCCGGAAAACAATCATGCGCCGGGCAAGGGCATGCAGAAACATCTCGTTGTGGGTAACCATGATCACAACACCGTTAAAGCTGTCGATTGCAGCCAGCAGCGCATCGCACGATTCCATATCCAGGTGGTTGGTCGGTTCATCAAGAAGCAGAAGGTTTACCGGTGTTACAAGAAGCTTGCCCAGCATCACTCTGCTTTTTTCACCCCCTGAAAGGACACTAATTTTCTTTAAAGCATCATCACCTTCAAACATCATGGCGCCGCAGATATTGCGGGCCGACTGCCTGTCAACATCAGAATGTGAACTCAGCATCTCCTCTTCCACGGTTCTTGTGTCAACCAGGCTTCTGATGTTGGTTTGCTCAAAAACTCCTTTTATGATCCGGGGGTTGTATGTAACCTCACCCTGTTGAGGGGGAATGGCTCCTGCAAGAAGTTTAAGCAGAGTTGTTTTGCCTTTCCCGTTTTTACCCACAATACAGATCCGCTCACCAGATCCGATGGAAATGTTAAAATTCCCTATAAGCGGTTTGTCGGGCTGGTATGAAAAGGACACATTTTTGGCCGTCATCACATGTTTTCCCGAAAACGGGCTGCTTTTAAAGGAAAAATCAAGAGACTTGATTTTCTCAAGCCTTTCCAGCTTTTCTGTTTTCTTAAGGGTTTTAATTCTGGACTGAACCATGTTCGCAAGTCTCGCCTTGGCTCTGAACCTTGATATGAACTGCTCAACTTCTTTCCTGCGCCGCTCGTCGTTTGCGCGGGTCTTTTCGTATATCTCCTCATCCTGGGCGAGCTGGGCATAATATTTTCCTGTATTTCCTGCGATTTTGCGTACCTTCCTGCGGTGGATGCCGACCGTATGCGTGATGATCTTGTCCATGAAGCTTCTATTATGCGTAATGAGCATTACTTCATGCGGCCAGTTAAGCAGAAAGCGCTCAACCCAGCGTATGGATGTAATGTCAAGATAATTGGTAGGCTCGTCGAGCAGAAGCATGTCCGGCTCAGATACAAGCACTTTTGCAAGATTCAGGCGAACCTGGTATCCGCCTGAAAACTCCAGCGGGTCTTTTTCCATGTCGGCTTGAGAGAAACCCAGACCCGCAAGAATTTTCTCAACTTTCCAGCTATGATCGTATTCCGATTCCGGAAGGCCCCTCATCCCTTCTCTGAGCACGGTTTTTTCTGTAAATTCTATCTGCTGGCGAACATAACCAATCCTGTAATTCCTGGGTATGGCAATAGCCCCATTGTCCATTGATTCTTCACCGGTCATGAGCCTGAACAGAGTTGTCTTTCCGTGCCCATTCCTTCCAACAAGCCCAACCCTCTCACGAGAATTGATCTTAAAACTGACTCCTTCAATGAGTATTCGGTTGCCGAAGCTTTTTGTAATATTTTCTACGCTGATCATTTGTAGTATGCCTTTAATCTTGTAATCTTTATCAAATTAAGCTATATGCAGATTTTATTTCCGTCAACCATATATCATAACTATTAAAAACTGCAATTTAATCTATCCTCGCCATGCCATTGATTTCCGGTTTGTTGAGCATTATATTAAAAATAGAATAATTTTATGATGTCGTCAATACTTCTTAATTAAGGTATAACA
>JAUWQK010000099.1 GCA_030611115.1 Deltaproteobacteria bacterium | reverse complement strand
ATTAAAAGCCATGTTTGATGCAAGAATCAGATATTTCCGCCAAAGTACGGCAATCGTGCTCTTCTGACTCCTTCAGCCTTCAGTCTAAACAGCTTCAGCCTGACTACGTGAGTAGTTACTAAATTATTACTGAATAGCAACCTTAAGTAAAAGATCACCTTTCTGTCCGTGGGGCGCATCTTTTCCCATCCCTCTCAGCTTCAGCAGGCTTCCTTCTTTCATGCCGAGAGGAACGATTACTTTAAAAAGCCTTTTCTGAAAACCCCAGGGGATGTTTACCAGCTTCCGGGTTCCTGTAATGGCTTCAAGGGGTGTGATAGTAATTGTGCCGTAAAGGTTTGGATCATTTGCCATCCCGACAGGTCGGATAACCTGCAGACGGTAGGATTTCTTTTTTTCGGTCATCTTCCGCAGCTTCTCGCTGACACCGCCTCCGGGCAGGGCAAGGAACAGTTTTAAAAAGATTATGCCGAAGATAAATCCGCCTATGTGAGCCCACCATGCAATGCCTGTCATTTGGCCGTGGCTTCCCGCTGCGCTGAGGAACTGAAAGATAAACCATATGCCTAAAAAGAAAAATGCGGGTATCTCAATAAAATAGGGTATAAAAAATATCGGTATAAGGGTCAATATTTTTGCTTTTGGAAAGAGAATAAAGTAGGCTCCCATTACTCCTGCAATTGCACCGCTTGCCCCAATTGTTGGCATTGTTGAATTATAGTTAAAAACAAGGTGGGAAAGGCCTGACGCAAGACCGCATATCATATAAAAAGCCAGATAGCGCAGGGGGCCCAGGCGCTCTTCAATATTGTCGCCAAAAATGTAAAGAGACCACATGTTGCCAAGAAGGTGCCAGAATCCACCGTGAAGAAACATGAAGGTAATGAGTGAGACAAGCTGCTGACCTGTCGTAAAATAAGATGCAATTTGGGGAATGGTGTAACGGGCAGGCACAAGTCCGTACATGTATATAAAGCGTTCCAGCCCCGGCCCCTGAGACAGTTCTACCAGGAAGAATACCACGTTGATGGCGATGAGGGCATTGTTGATTAGGGGATAGGTTTTGGTGCGGATTGTGTCGCGGATGGGTATCATTTGTTGTAACGGTTCACAGTTAACAGTTTACAGTTCACGGTTAAAATGCTTCAGTCGTTGCATAGTTCATTGAAAAAACTGTGAACCGTGAACTGTTAACACTTGTTATACTTTTTTAAAAAGATAAATGGATAATTCAACAGACGCATATGAGATATCAGATTGATTTGATTCGCATGCTGATATCAACGCTTCTTGCAGAGTGGGTGAGGGCGCCTGCTGAAATGATGTCTACCCCTGTATCGGCAAGCTGATTCAGGCTGTCTATTGTTACGCCACCTGAGATTTCAACCACAGATTTTCCATTGATGAATTCAATTGCTTCTTTTATCTGGTCTATGTCCATATTGTCCAGCATGATAACGTCGGCACCGGCTTCTAATGCTTGCTTTATGCCATCCAGATCAGAAACTTCCACCTCTATTTTTACAAGATGGGATAATTTATCTTTGATGCTTTCTATGGCTTTTTTTATGCCGCCGCAAACAGCAATGTGATTGTCCTTGATCAGGACACCATCATATAAACCCATGCGGTGATTATGGGCTCCGCCGACCCGGACTGCATATTTTTCCAAAACCCGCCAGCCGGGAGTTGTCTTGCGTGTATCAACGAGGCGGACATTTTTGTTTGCAATACTGTCCATATATGAGCGAACGTGCGTTGCGATGCCTGAAAGGTGCTGCAGGAAATTTAGGGCGGTACGTTCACCCATCAGCAAGACACGAAGTTTGCCTTCAACTTCCAGCACGATTTTGCCTTTTTCGATAAAATCGCCATCCTTGAAATTCGGCCTGAAAGAAATATCAGGGTCAAGTTGTTCAAAAACCTGGCGGCCAACATCAAGGCCTGCGATTACAAGAGGTTCCTTTGCAACAACTTCGCCGATTCCTTTAAGATTTTTATCAATAAGGTTTTCAGTCGTAATATCTCCGGGGCCGATATCTTCTTCAAGGGCGATTTTTATTAAATGTTGTATTGAATGCATAAATAATTCAGGTGGCTGACATAAGTATTATAGTATTAACAATAAATTTGTGTAAGCGTTCACGGAACATTGAAATTAGAAATTAGAAATTTGGCCTTCATGCTTTTGTACTGTTCTTCCCAATTCCCAATTGCTATTTTAATTTCTCCCCAATTTCAAGTTTCAAGCCGTGAACGGGTACAAATTTGTTTTTTTCTATCTGATCCCCGATCCCTGACCCCCGATCCCTGCTATCTGATTTCTTTTATTTTTTCAAGGTTTGCCTGAAGTTTCTGCTGCTTTTCCAGAAGAGCTGTGTTTTTTTCTTTAACCTTTTCTACCACATCTGCAGGTGCCTTGTTAAGAAAGTTTTCATTGCTCAGTTTATTTGAAACAGCGGAAAGTTCTTTTGTTAGTTTGTTGATTTCCTTTTCAAGGCGGCCAGCCTCTTTTGCAAAGTCAATTATACCTTCAAGTGATACAAAAATCGAAGCTCCATTTACAATAGCGGTTGCAGATGATTTTGGCTTTATCCCGGATTCACTTACTGAAAATGATTTAAGCCTTGCAAGGTTAATTATGATGTCCTGATATTGCTTTAAGGTTTCAATTTTTAATTCATCCTGTGACTGAACCGAGGCTTCAAGGGTTAAAGACGGCGCTATGTTCATCTCTCCCCTTATATTTCTTATGCCGGATATAATTTCTGTGATAACTTCCATTTTTGATTCAGCTTCAGGGTCTTTTTCGGTAATCAGATAATCGGAAGAACTTGCAGGAAATTTCGCCCTCATTATGGAGCCTTCTGTTCCCGGCAACTTGTGCCAGATTTCTTCTGTAACAAAGGGCATAAAAGGATGAAGAAGAAGTAGTATATCTTGCAGCACTCGCCGGAGAACGCTCAGAGTTGACTGACGCTCGTTTTGCTTTTCTTTTGCGTACAAGGTGGGCTTGATTATTTCCAGATACCAGTCGCAGAACTCGTGCCATACGAATTTGTAAATTGTCCCGGCAGCTTCATTGAACTTGTAATTATCCAGCGCGTCATTAACGTTTTCCGTAGCGGCGTTCAGCTTGGATAAAATCCACCTGTCGGGAAGCGAAAGTTGATTGTAATCAATGTCGTCATAGCCTTTATCCAGATGCATAAGGGAAAAACGGGAGGCGTTCCAGAGCTTGTTTACAAAATTGCGGTATCCTTCGACCCTTTTTTCAGACATCTTTATGTCGCGTCCCTGAGCCGCAAAGGCGGCCAGAGTAAAACGGAATGCATCAGTCCCGTAGTGATCTATAACAGTAAGCGGATCGATTACATTTCCTTTTGACTTGCTCATTTTATTGCCTTCTTCATCGCGTACCAGTGCATGTATATAAACGTCTTTAAAAGGTACATCTCCCATGAAATGGATGCCCATCATCATCATGCGCGCAATCCAGAAAAACAGTATATCAAATCCGGTTATAAGAACCGATGTGGGATAAAAGGTTTTTAAAAGAGGTGTTTCTTCAGGCCAGCCCATTGTGGAAAAGGGCCAGAGGGCTGAGCTGAACCATGTGTCAAGGACATCGGATTCCTGAACAAGGTTTTTGCCGTTGCATTTCGGGCAGGTTTCCGGAGTATCAACGGCAACGATCACTTCATTGCAGTTTTCGCAGGTCCATACCGGTATCTGGTGCCCCCACCAGATTTGTCTTGAAATACACCAGGGCCTGATTTCGTTCATCCAGTTATAATAATTCTTGGTCCATGATTCAGGGATTATTTTTGTTTTACCATCCTCAACTGCTTTAACAGCTTTTTTTGCAAGAGGTTTAACATTAACAAACCACTGTTTGGATAAATTTGGCTCAACTACTGTTTTGCAGCGGTAACAGTGACCCACCTTATGTTTATGAGGCTCGATTTTTTCGAGAAGGCCCTCTTTTTTAAGGGCTTTGAGAACAGCCTCCCTGCATTCGAAACGGTCAAGGCCTTTAAATTGCCCTGCCTCGGATGTCATTAACCCGTCATCGCCTATGATTTTTATGCTTGGAAGATTATGACGTCTTCCTATCTCAAAGTCGTTTGGATCATGGGCGGGAGTAATTTTCAATGCACCGGTACCAAAAGACGTATCAACATATTTTTCCCTGATTATGGGAATAGTCCTGTTCATAAGCGGAAGTATGATCTCGTTATATCCGATATTCCGGTAGCGCTCATCTTCAGGATTGACAGCAACCGCTGTATCTCCAAGCATCGTTTCAGGCCTTGTGGTTGCAACAATAATTACGCCGGAACCATCGGTTGAGGGATATTTTATGTGATAAAGATGGCCGTCATGCTCTTCATGTTCTACTTCAAGATCTGCAAGGGCTGTATGGCAACGCTGACACCAGTTAATAATATAATTGTCGCGGTAGATAAGCCCTTCATTATAAAGCTGAACAAAAACCTTTCGAACGGCGAGTGACAGTCCTTCATCCATGGTAAAGCGTTCGCGGTTCCAGTCGCATGATGCTCCAAGACGTTTAAGCTGGTTTATGATTGCGCTGCCGTATTCCTTGCGCCATTTCCACACAGCCTCAATAAAGTTTTCTCTGCCTAACTGATGACGGTCACGCCCATCGCCGGCAAGCTTTTTTTCCACAACGTTCTGAGTTGCGATACCTGCGTGGTCGGTGCCCGGCATCCATAATACATTGTCGCCGTGCATTCTCCTGTACCGGCAGAGAATATCCTGCATTGTAATATTGAGGGCATGGCCCATATGGAGAACGCCTGTTACGTTCGGCGGGGGTATTACTATTGAGTATGGTTTTTGAGAGCTTTCATCTTTGGCTGCAAAAAGCTGTTCTTTTTCCCAGAAATCATACCAGCGTTTTTCTACTTCATGTGGTTCATAACCCTTAGGAAGAATATTTGAAGTCATATGTTAATCTTTCTCAAATCAAAAAATTTTAATATATCATTAATTACTTTGGTTCGCTGATCCCTGGCATCTGTTCCCTAAAATTTGAAAAGGGGATTATTAAATAATCCCCGATTTTTTTTCGTTCACATTTTCCAAGTCCCTAAAGGTCTCATTCGAGCAGAAGAGTCTTTAGCCTTTCTATTTCTTTTGTGACTGTTTTTTCGATTACTTCAGTAAGCATACTGTCGATTTTGTCGGCATACATCTTCTTTATAACTCTTTCTAAAGCTTCGTCAACCTGCTCGGGAGATAAGGGAATATTATGGATGTCAGAAGCAGTCTCCTTTTCATAGACGGCCTTCTCCTGCGTGTCTTCTACAACATCTGCAATTAGCTGTCCAAGCTCATCCGATTCTTCCTCAGGTTCAAGGGATATATCCTGTTTTTTATCCTCTGATTTTTTATCCTCTGGGGCATCTAATTCTAAACCTAAATCGGTAGAATCGACAAATTCATCATCTAAATAATTATCTAATTCTATATCTTTATTAAGGTCGTCTTCTAATTCTATATCTTTATTAAGGTCGTCTTCTAATTCTATGTCTTTATTTTCTATGTCTTTAAGATCGTCTTCTAATATAACTACATTATCTAAAATATCATCATCAAGCTCAGGGACAGGGACTTTTTTTTCTTCTGAAACACTGATTGCTTCATCTGTATAATCAGGGAATTCAATATCATCAATGTCTTCTGTGTCCGAGACAACATCTGTAAGAGTTATAATATCTTCATCATCCTCCGGGCTTGCTTCATCATTGAGTTGATTTGTATCTTTGTTGTCTGTCATATCAACCTCCATATTAAGACCTTTTAAAAACATCCTTTTTTGTCCGATTAGCGCTAAAGCTTCACTAAAGTGCC
>JAUWQK010000230.1 GCA_030611115.1 Deltaproteobacteria bacterium | reverse complement strand
GATGACAAAAAAAGAGCTGTCAGCCTTGGAACAGCACGTAAAGCGGGTTGAAAAGATGGCAGCTATAGGCGAAATGGGAGCCGGTCTTGCACATGAAATCAAAAATCCCCTTGCCTCTCTGGCAGGTTCAATTCAGCTTCTGAAAAATGATATTAATCGTAACCCTGATCAGGATAAGCTGATGCAGATTATTCTTCGTGAGGCGGACCGTTTAAGTATTCTTGTGAGCAATTTTCTTCTTTTTGCAAAGCCACCAGCCAGCCAGCTTGAAACAATAGAGTTAGATAGAGTACTGATTGAAACAATTGAGCTGTTTGAAAAAGATAATACCTATACGAGAAGAATCTCAATAAACAAACAAATTAGCTCAGGCATCCGGATTGAAATGGATCCGGTGCATTTGCGCCAGGTTCTCTGGAATCTTTTAATAAATGCGGCAGAGGCAATTGAAGGCAGTGGCTCTATCGATATCAAACTGTATTCTGAAAAGAATAAATATGCATGTATCGAAATAACTGACAATGGTAGCGGAATGTCGGATGAGATAATGAAGTCGATTTTTGATCCTTTTTTTACAACAAAAAAAAGCGGGACAGGTCTTGGGCTTTCCATAGTTCACAGCATACTTGAGTCATACGATAGCAGGCTTGACGTTGAGAGCAGGGAAAACTCCGGCACAACCTTTACCCTAAAATTAAAGCATATCAACATTCCAACTTAGTCTTGACACCTCCAGGTAAATAGGTTAGCAACTTCCATTTATTCTATTTATTATCCTGTTCAACACGTTGAAACAATAAGTATTTATATATTAGAAGGTATAAAATAACTATGGAAAAACAAGGAAGTATCATTGTAAACCGAAGAAAGAAGCTCCAAGACCTGAAGGAGAAAAAAATTGACCTTTATCCCAATGATTTTATAGCGTTGCATACTGTAAGGGATATTCAAAATGCAATAAAAGATTCACCAGAAGATTCAACAGAAGCTTCAAAGGATCAAATTTCGGAAAATGAACCGATTTTCGTTGTGGCCGGACGTATGATGGCCATAAACAAGTTTGGGAAAACAGCTTTTATCCGTTTCAAAGACCGAACCGGACAACTTCAGGCATATGTAAGAAAAGATCAAATTGGCGATATTGCCTATGACATTTTCAAACAGCTTGATATCGGAGATTTTATTGGTTTAAGCGGAGGAATGTTTAAAACAAAAACAGGAGAATGGACTATACTGGTCAAAAAATTAAAACTTATCAGCAAGGCGACAAGACCACTTCCTGAGAAATTTCATGGCCTGAAAGATCCTGAAAAACGGTATCGCCAGCGTTACCTCGATTTAATAGTAAACCAGGATGTACGTGAAATATTTCTAAAACGAAGCAAAATTATTCACAATATACGCACATTTTTTCTAAAACGGGATTTTCTTGAAGTGGAAACTCCGATGATGCAGCCCATTCCCGGAGGTGCGGAGGCTGCGCCTTTTAGGACATATCATAATGCCCTGGGGATGGATCTTTTTTTGCGTATTGCTCCCGAGCTTTATTTAAAGCGGCTGGTTGTCGGAGGGTTTGAAAGGGTTTTTGAGATTAATAGAAATTTTAGAAATGAAGGGGTGTCAACACAGCACAATCCTGAATTTACAATGATTGAATTCTATCAGGCATATGCTACATATGAAGATTTGATGGATTTAACTCAGGAGATGTTTTCTTTCGTGGCCAAAGAGGTGATCGGGTCTGCCGTAATTGAATACCAGGGAAACAGCATAGATTTGGGAGGCAAATGGAAAAGGCTTAACCTGCTGGATTCGCTGGAGCTGATTGGCAAAATAGATTCAAGCCTGCTTAATGACAGGGAAGGTCTTTTAAAGTTTGCCTCTTCAAAAGGAATTAAAATCAAAAAAACCGGGCGTCTCGGTAAGGTTATTACAAAGCTTTTTGATGTTCTTGTGGAGCCAAAGCTAATCCAGCCCACTTTTATTACAGGATATCCGGTGGAAGTTTCTCCGCTCTCAAGGCGAAATGACAAAGATCCTGCGATAACCGATCGTTTTGAGCTTTTCATTGCAGGGCGTGAAATTGCAAATGGATTTTCTGAACTCAACGATCCGGCTGATCAGAAAGAGCGTTTTCTTCAGCAGGTAGAAAGTCTGAACGAGGGTGATGAAGAGGCACATCGTATGGATGATGACTACATAGAAGCCCTGGAGTACGGTATGCCTCCAACAGCAGGCGAGGGAATAGGCATTGACAGGCTTGTCATGCTTCTTACCGATGCAGCTTCTATACGTGAAGTTATTCTTTTTCCCCACATGAAACCAAGAGGGGAAAACTAAAGGCGGCTGATATATGTCTTTTGAATATTTTATAGGCAGACGTTATCTCAGGGCAAAGAGCAAACAATCTTTCATCTCTTTGATTACAATTCTTTCTACAGCAGGAATTGCGGTTGGGGTGATGGCTCTTATTGTGGTAATAGCCGTCATGACCGGGTTTGAATCTGACCTTAAATCCCGAATTCTCGGAGGACAGTCGCATATCGTATTAATGCGCCACGGTGGTCCATTTACGGAGTACCGCAAAATTCTTAAAGATGTGGAGAAGGTCGACGGAGTTGAATCAGCAACACCTGTAATTTATACCCAGGTCATGCTTCGCGCATCCTCCAGGGTGTCAGGTGCTGTCTTAAGAGGGATAGATCCGGAATCCGCAGGCCAAGT
>JAUWQK010000181.1 GCA_030611115.1 Deltaproteobacteria bacterium | reverse complement strand
GTCGTTAATATTGATATCAAGAGCATTATTCGCTTAACATGTTGATTTTAGAGTCATTACTACGGATCTGCTTGTGTGGTTCTAAAAGAGCCGCACCCATATCAAATGGCGGAATTCATTAACTTTAGGCATTTTAGGCACTTTAGCTCACTTTAGGCACTTTATGTTCAACAACTTAATCTTGACACCTATTTATAAATTGGTTAATAAAGCCAGCTTAACTTTTTTTTGTAACAGTTCACAGTTCATGTTTTGATCAACCGTGAACGGTCACTTCTATTTTAAAACGGACATTGAGTGGAAATGGATAAAACAAGCGACACAATTGAGAAACGAAGGAAAAAACTATCTGAGTTAAAAAACAATGATATCAATCTGTTCCCGAATGATTTTATTGTTTCGCATACTGTTGAGGATTTGAGAGATGCCATAGAAGAGTCAGAGCATTCGATTAAAGAAGATGCTGTCTTTATTGTTGCAGGCCGAATGATGGCAATTAATCGTTTTGGAAAGGCATCTTTTATCAGGTTCAGGGATAGAACAGGACAGTTTCAGGCATATATTAGAAAAGACAAAATAGGTGATCAGGCTTACGATATCTTTAAAAAGCTGGATATCGGTGATTTTGTGGGCCTGAGAGGAGGCATTTTCAAAACCAGAACCGGCGAGTGGACCCTTATGGCCGATGAGCTGAAGCTTATCACAAAGGCAATAAGGCCTCTTCCGGAAAAATTTCACGGCCTTAAAGATCCTGAAAAGCGCTATCGCCGGCGCTATCTTGATTTAATTATGAATTCGAATGCGCGTGAAATATTTATAAAAAGAAGCCGGATAATTCAGGCTGTACGTACATTTTTTCTTGACAGGGATTTTCTGGAGGTAGAAACTCCTATGATGCAGCCTATCCCGGGCGGGGCAGAGGCTACACCATTTATAACTCACCATAATGCACTTGGTATGGATCTTTTTCTGCGCATTGCCCCTGAGCTGTATTTAAAACGACTTGTTGTGGGTGGTTTTGAAAGGATTTTCGAGATAAACAGAAATTTCAGGAATGAAGGGATTTCAACCAAGCATAATCCTGAATTTACAATGCTGGAGTTCTATCAGGCATATGCAACCCACGATGACCTTATGGATTTGACAGAAGAAATGTTTGGTTACATGGCCAGGGAGGTTACAGGGTCAACAAAGATAACCTACCAGAACAACGACATCGATTTAGGGGGCAAGTGGAACAGGATGACCCTTGCATATGCTTTGGAGACAATTGGAGGCATAGATCCCGGTCTTTTAAAAGATAAAGAAAAACTCCTTGAATTTGCTTCTTCAAAGTCAATCAAAATTACAAAAACCAAGTATCTCGGAAAGGTAATATCAAAGCTGTTCGATGTTCTGGTGGAACCAAAATTAATACAGCCGACATTCATAACAGGATATCCTGTAGAAATTTCTCCCCTTTCCAGAAAGAACGAAAAGGATAGCGAACTTACAGACAGGTTTGAACTTTTCATAGCAGGACATGAAATTGCCAATGGATTTTCGGAGATCAATGATCCTGAGGATCAAAAAAATCGGTTTCTCCAGCAGGTTGCAGACAGAGAGGCGGGTGATGAGGAAGCGCACTTTATGGATGAAGACTACATAGAAGCGCTTGAATACGGTATGCCACCGGCTGCAGGCGAGGGAATAGGAATAGACAGGGTTGCTATGCTCCTCACAGATTCCGCCTCTATCCGTGAAGTTATTCTTTTTCCACATATGAAGCCAAAAGTCAGCCATTAGCTATTAGCATTTAGCTGATAGCTAATGGTGAAAGAAATCAGCTTGTTTTGCTGGTTAAATTACAAGGTCTGTTATTATGTCTTTTGAATTTTTCATAGGAAGTCGCTATCTCAGGACTAAACAAAAACAAGCCTTTATTTCGCTGATCACCGTTCTTTCCATAGCCGGCGTTACGGTTGGCGTTATGGCCCTGATTGTAGTAATTGCCGTCATGACCGGTTTTGAATACGACCTTAAATCACGCATACTTGGAGTGGAGTCGCATATAGTCATTATGCGCCATAACGGCCCTTTTTCCGAATATCGCAACATTTTGGAACATGTGGAAAATACCGACGGAGTTGAAGCAGCCACTCCTTTTATTAATTCCCAGGTTATACTTCGTTCATCATTATCGCTATCAGGCGCTGTTTTAAGAGGAATAGATCCTGATTCAGCGGACAGAGTTATAAAAAATCTCGACAAGGCTTCCCTGAAAAATCTTAAAGGAACGGATCAAAGAAAGAGTACATCCATCGCCATGCCGGGTATAATTTTAGGCAAAGAACTTGCTGAAAATTTAGGAGTAATGCAGGGCGACCCTGTCCATCTGATATCGCCGAGGGGAATGATTTCTCCAATAGGGCACATACCGACGATGAAAAGGTTTAAGGTGGCAGGCTTATTCGAGTCAGGCATGTATGAATATGACAGATCACTGGCTTACATACATATAAAAGATGCCCAGAAAATTTTGCGGATGGGAGATTCTGTAAACGGAATTGAAGTCCGTGTTAACGACATTTACAATGCCAGAAATATTGCGGTCGGGATAGTCAAAGAACTTGGCTTTCAGTACTGGGCAAGGGACTGGATGCAGATGAATCAAAACCTGTTTTCAGCACTCAAGCTGGAAAAAACGGTTATGTTTATCATTCTGGCACTTATTGTTCTTGTTGCGGCCTTTAACATTGCCAGCACGCTCATCATGATGGTTATGGAAAAGACCAAGGACATTGCTATCTTAAAAGCCATGGGCGCCACAGATAAAAGTATTAGAAAAATTTTTGTCTTTAAAGGTGTAGTAATAGGATCTATAGGAACCATTTTTGGAGTGTGCCTGGGATTTATTCTGTGTACAGTGCTAAAGTATTACCAGTTCATCGAACTTCCAGGCGATGTATACTATATTACAACCCTCCCCGTAAAACTTGAGCTTTTAGATGTTGTTACGATAGCCTCTGCAGCAATGGCAATCAGTTTTTTAGCAACAATCTATCCCGCAAGGCAGGCATCCAAACTTGATCCTGTTGAGGCAATCCGTTATGGTTAACAGCGATTCTGTTTCAGATCATTTGATAGCCGCCAGAGACATCTGTAAAAATTTCGACAATGCCGGCGCCCGTATCGAAATCCTGAAAGATTTATACTTTAATCTGGATATCGGTGAAACAATAGCTGTTGTTGGTGCATCCGGAACTGGAAAGTCGACTCTTCTACATATATTAGGCACTCTTGACCGGCCTGACAGCGGAAATCTTTTTTTTAAAGGAGATGATGTTTTTCTCTTTGACAATGATAAATTAGCTCGATTTCGCAATGAATTTGTCGGCTTTGTTTTCCAGTTTCATCATCTTTTGCCGGAGTTCAGTGCTATTGAAAATACAATGATGCCCGCGCTTATCAAGGGTCTCAGTAAGGATAGTTCCAGTAAGGCTGCGGAGGAAATACTGGTAAGGGTTGGATTAAGAGACAGGCTTTTTTACAGGGTAGGAAAACTATCCGGAGGCGAACAGCAGAGGGTTGCTCTGGCAAGGGCCTTAATCCTCAGACCCGCCATTCTCTTTGCCGATGAGCCTACCGGTAATCTTGACAAAAAAAACAGCGAACAGGTTCACGAACTTCTTTTGGAGCTGAATCAAGAACTTCGGATGGCACTGGTTGTGGTAACACACAACCTGAAGCTTGCATCGTGCATGTCGCAGAGCCTGACCATTATTGACGGAAAACTTGTGAAAACGAGATAAGTACAGACCTCGTTAAAAATGATTTTTATATGGTCTTCAA
>JAUWQK010000244.1 GCA_030611115.1 Deltaproteobacteria bacterium | reverse complement strand
ACATATCCATTGGTATGCCTGCGCTTTTCGCAAACCTTGCTGCATCAAGATCTCGGCACATTTCTTCGCAAAAAATCGCTTAACTTATAGCTTAAAGATGTTGACAGCTTCCTGAAGGCTCGCATTTTCCGCCTTGATTTTCTTTACGATATCATCAACATTTTCGCCTGAAGCCTGAGCGACAAGCTCGTCTATATGCCCGGAAATATCCCCCATCTTTTTAATCTTAGCCCGTAATCCTTCAACCATTATGTTCATCGAATCCGCAAGGTCTTCGACTTCATCTCCTTTGCGAATCTTTATTTTCTTTTTCAGATTACCATTGCCGATGTCAACAAGCTCTTTTTCTATTCGATAAATTGGGCCGGCAATTGCATAGGGAAAGAAAACAGCCGCTAAAAAACCCAGAACAAGACTTGAAAAAAAGCCGGTGAGCAGTACCGGAAAAAGAAAGTCTAAAAAGTTATCTGCCTTAACATGAAACAGGCGGTAAGATTTCCCAACATTTATGTCGCTGTAAAAGTAAAAAATAGTGCCGGTCAAGAGCAATGTGATAAAAATAATGATCCATATCTTAACCAACATTCGAAGCTGCAACCTTTTTTTTATGGAAAAGTTAAAAAACCTTTTCCTCTTGAAACTCTTTTTTGAAGCTGGCATAATACCTCCAATTTTTATATGGCCGTCCATAAAAAAATCAAGCGGTTA
Organism: Deltaproteobacteria bacterium; assembly: GCA_030611115.1. Next base: position 1,758 of record JAUWQK010000244.1, on the reverse strand, counting down.
TTTAAGTGTCCATCCACAAATGGTATCTTTCGGCCGCCGCCGGTCTCGTTTTGCAGATAGACACTACTTAATATTCTTTATGGCAGGTGTTGCAAAGATCTTTTGTGGCATCCATTCGAGTAAAATGTTTTCGATTTCCGCCATGCACTTCATGGCACGTAACACAGGTGATAACCCCGCCTTCCAGTGTCGGCAAATAATCCGGCACATTTGTTCCCCCTTTTTGGGCTACTCCAACCGGATGCGATACACCCAGAATATCGGGAGGATGACATCTGTGACAGCCTTTGATTGCAAGCTCCTCCTTTGTGACCAGATATCTATGTTGATCATTTATAGATTCCTGAGCATCAGGGCTTGCGGCCGGTGAAGCCAAAAGCTCAGTTTTAGCGCTTGCCGTCTTTACTTTTATACATTCAACAGTCATTTTTGCGGGCGTTGTGGTTTCAACATATATGCCAAGCTTTGAACCAAGCACAAAGACGAGTTGACTTGCAATCGCCAATTCTTCAGTCTTTTTTTCCGTTGCTCTATCATCCGAGTCTTGTGAAACAGTTGCATTGAAAACATAATCCTTTGAAACAGCTTCATTGCCTGAAACATCTCGCGATTTTACTCTGAAGTGATGCTTCTTTCCGCCTGTCAGATCATACAGGGTTACAGTATGATGCTTTGTCAGGGCTGTTGTATCCTTTGAAGCGAGCTGGCCATATTGATCAGAAAACCCGTACTCTACGCAAGAGGTTGACGGCTCATCAGTCTCCCACGCTATGGTTGTCTCAAGAAATACCTCCTTTTTTATGGGGCCGATATTTATGCCGGATATCACCGGCGACTTCATGTCATCGGTCATTGCATCCTGCAGTCTTGCCGGAGTAATCCCCGTATATTTTTTTCCAGTGTACGCCCTATCCGATCCTCAACAGTAATATTAATGTCGTAAGTTGCTTCCGGAATAATATCTTCAACTAAAACATTATTTTCTTTTAGATAAGAATAACCGGAAAAAATGATCGGAACGGCAATCTCTTTTGTGATGATTATCTTACCCCGTTTACTTAGCGTACTCTCCTGCCCCAAATGGCATGTAGTACATTCCTTATCTACAAACGGTGTATGCAGATAAAAACTTTTAATGCCTTTTTGGTAAACATCATCATGACATGATAAACAGTTGCTTTTCATCGTCATTGCTGCAGAAAAGGCATAAAGACCAAAAAATGCAACAGCAATTGAGATACTTATAGCGTGTTCCGTATATCTTGATGCGGATTTATATTTTTAACTTCTTTAATTACAATATGTTATCAATGATTTTTAGAATCATGATATGCGAAACACGCTATAGTATTATTGGATGTTTTATGAAATTTATCATATTAAAAATCCTCAATCCATATCTTTTTTTCCACAGGCTGTTTTACATCAGGAGTAACTACTCACGTAGTCAGGCTGAAGCTGTTTAGACTGAAGGCTGAAGGGGTCAGAAGAACACGATTGCCGTACTTTGACGGAAATATCTGATTCTTGCACCAAACATGGCTTTTAAATGCGCTTTTTTCTAACACCTTCAGCCTTCAGCCTTCAGCCTTCAGCCTTCAGCCTTCAGCCTTCAGCCTTCAGCCTTTCCACCTGAGTAGTTACTATCATGGCATCGTCTCAATCATCTCCAGAACCACTTTTTTGGTCAACTCGCCCACCGACCTGACCTTGCCGAAATCAAGAACTTTTATATAGTCGTCGCCGGTTTTTCTATGT
>JAUWQK010000242.1 GCA_030611115.1 Deltaproteobacteria bacterium | reverse complement strand
GTGAAAAGCTCATCTCTTGTGCCTCAAGACGATCCAACCCTGTTATTCACAAATGCAGGGATGGTGCAATTTAAACGAACATTTTTAGGTGAAGAAAAGAGAAGCTATGTCAGAGCGGCTTCATCTCAGAAATGCGTAAGGGCCGGGGGTAAACATAACGATCTGGAAAACGTAGGTTATACTGCCAGACATCATACTTTTTTTGAAATGCTGGGCAATTTCTCTTTTGGTGATTATTTCAAGGAAAAAGGAATTGAGTTTGCCTGGGATTTGCTTATAAACGGATACGGGCTGCCGGAAGATAAATTAATAGTTTCTGTATTCACAGATGATGATGAAGCTTATGAAATATGGAACAGAAACATTGGTGTACCCGAAGACAGGCTTGTCAGGTTCGGAGAAAAAGATAACTTCTGGTCTATGGGCGACACAGGCCCATGCGGACCTTGTTCTGAAATACTCATGGACAGGGGAAAAGAATTTGCATGCGACAGGCCGGATTGCAGTGCAGGGTGTGAATGTGACAGATATCTTGAAATCTGGAATCTCGTATTTATGCAGTCTAACCGGGATGCTTCAGGCAAAATGACTCCTCTTCCAAAACCCAGCATTGATACGGGCATGGGGCTTGAAAGAATAGTTTCCATTATCCAGAATGTACCTACAAACTATGAAACCGATCTTATAATTCCTATAATAAACAAAACCGAAAGCCTTTGTGAAAAGCGACTTGGAGATTCATCTGAAGATGATATAGCAATGAAAGTAATTGCCGACCACAGCAGGGCTGCTGCATTTCTCATAGGAGACGGGATACTGCCGTCCAATGAAGGAAAGGGCTATGTACTGCGCCGCATAATACGAAGAGCTATCCGATATGGACGTCATATAGGTCTTGTAAAACCTTTTCTTCATAAAACTGCAAGCGTTGTATTTGATATAATGAAGCCTGTATATCCGGAACTTTCAGAAGCTGATGCTTTTATCACAAATGTAATTAAAAACGAAGAAATCAGATTTTCAGATACTTTAGATAATGGCCTTAAACTTCTCAACGATACGCTTTCAGATATAAAAGCAAAAGGTCAAAAAGAAATTCCCGGACAATTAATATTCAAACTCTATGACACCTATGGGTTCCCTCTTGATATAGTTAAAGATGTGGTCAGAGATAAAAATATCAGCCTTGATATACAGGGATTTAATACCGCCATGGAAGGACAAAGGGCTAAATCCAGATCTATCGTGGCCTTTTCAGAAGTCAGTGATGCCTACAAGAAACTATCGTCCGAAGGAATAAAACCCGAGTTCGTTGGTTATGACAAACTATCCTGCAATGCAAAGGTTCTTGTTATCGTGGAAAACAGCAATGAAATTCAAGAAGCCTCAAGCGGGAAAAAAATAGAAGTCATAACTGATTCTACACCTTTCTATGCTGAATCAGGAGGTCAGGCTGGTGATACAGGTAAAATAACAGGGTCGGATCTTGTTTTGGAAATTTTCGATACCATTAAGGATCCAACCGGGCTGATAATACACAAGGGAAAAATAATTTCAGGCAATATTAAAAATGGAGATAATGTCTCCTTAACCGTTGACAAAAATAAACGTGATGCAATTGCCTGCAACCATACTGCAACGCATATACTGCATTCTGTTCTGAGGCAGGTTCTTGGTGATCATGTAAAACAGGCGGGTTCGCTTGTGGCTCCCGACAGGCTCCGGTTTGACTTTACTCATTTTTCTCAGGTTGATACGGACACCCTTGATAAAATTGAAACGCTCATGAACAAAAGAATATGCCAAAATGTATCTGTACAGACTGAGGAAATGGATGCGGGAAATGCCTTAAAATCAGGCGCCACAGCTCTTTTCGAGGAGAAATACGGCGAAAAAGTCAGAGTTGTTTCTCTTTCCGATTTCAGCAAAGAGCTTTGCGGTGGAATCCATACAAAATATACGGGTAACATAGGACACTTCAAGATAATCGGGGAATCCAGCGTGGCATCCGGAGTCAGAAGAATTGAGGCATTAACAGGCGATGCCGCATTGATATATACACAAAAAACCTCAAATATTCTTCGTAATACAGCCCGCCTAATCAAAGAAAAGCCGGAAGCTTTAACGCAAAGAGTTGAGAAAATTCTGGCTGACTATAAGTATCTTGAAAAAGAAGTTGAAAGATTAAAGGCACAGATGGCTTCCAGATCGGCAGACAGAATTGAAGATGATATTAAATCAATAAACAATATTAAAGTGCTTGCAAAAAAGGTTTCAGTTGATAATCCTGCTGCATTGAGAGACCTGGCCGATAAGTTCAAGGAAAAAATAAAGTCAGGCATAGTTGTGCTTGGCTGCAATACAGGGCCAAAAGTACTGCTCATCACAGTAGTTACAAAAGATCTTGTTGATCGCTTCCACGCAGGAAATATTGTCAAACAGATAGCAGCAATAGTAGGCGGAGGCGGAGGCGGAAGACCGGATATGG
>JAUWQK010000061.1 GCA_030611115.1 Deltaproteobacteria bacterium | reverse complement strand
GACTGAATGCTATAGGCTGAAGGAAACAAAAGTCTTCAGTCTAACCAACCTGAGTAGTTACGGATATAACTCACATTTATTTTATGGAATTTTCAAAAGCTGGCGTGAGCCGCTATCTGTGGTCGCTCACGCCAGCTATGTTTTAAATAGTGCTTGAACGAAAACCATATGGTTTTCGTTCAGACACTAAATAGGGAGAAAAAAACAATGCCAAAAATTAAAACAAATAGAGCTGCGGCAAAGCGTTTCAAAAAAACAGGTACAGGCAAATTCGTATTTTCGAAATCAAACGCAAGCCACATTTTAACCAAAAAGACAACCAAGCGTAAAAGGGGTTTAAGGAAGAGCCAGATTATTAGCAAACCAGATAGAAAAGAGATAAAACTGCTTCTACCCAATGGTTAATCAAGGGTCGGGCTTATATAGACTTTCAGATAAATAATTTCACTGTGTTATCAGTCGTCGACGTATAACTAATACGCCTTCCTCCTTCTGGCCTTGTGAAATTAATTATCTGAAAGTCTATAAGTGATTCTATTATAAGGAGTAACACTATGCGAGTAAAAAGAGGTTTTAAAGCAAATAGACGTAGAAAGAAAATTTTAAAGTTAGCCAAGGGATACCGTGGAGGCCGCAGTAAACTTTTCCGTACAGCTATAAATGCTGTTGATAAGGCATTAATGTATGCTTATCGTGATCGAAAAGCGCGAAAACGTGATTTTAGAAGGCTCTGGATCGCAAGGATAAATGCAGCGGCTCGCATGAACAACTTATCATACAGTAAATTTATTCACGGATTAAAACTTGCCAATATCGAGATTGACCGAAAAGTCCTCGCAGAATTAGCTGTGTCTGATCCCTCTGGATTTACCAGGATAACCGAACTTGCCTCACAACAAATATAGCGAAAGCCGATGATACCCCATCTCCTGCGTTGTCAAGGGTTCGCAGTAACCTTACTACGGCTTCACCCTTGACGCCTTAGATCTGGGGCATCCTCGGCTTTCGCTCAATCAGGTTAAAGATAGAGCAAAAAAAGTGGAAAGAACTATAGAACAAATTCATGAAGAAGCCTTTAAGGAAATAAAATCCGCTACAGATAGTGAAAGTATCAAAGCTCTTTCAACCCGGTATCTTGGCCGAAAGGGTATAATAACTCATTTTTTAAGAAACATTTCAAACCTTCCTCTGGAAAAAAGACCGGAGGTGGGGAAAAAGGCTAATGAGGTAAAAAAGAGCTTAGATAAGGCTTTCAAGCACGCATTAAAACAACTTGAAACAAAATCTCTGCAAAAAGACTATAGAATTGATGTTTCCTTGCCGGGAAGGACAATCCGGCAGGGTTCTTTGCATCCAATAACGCAAATTACATGGCAGATATGTGAAATTTTAGAAAAAATCGGGTTTGATATAGCTGAAGGGCCTGAGGTCGAAACAGATCACTACAATTTTGAAGCTCTAAATATCCCCAAGAATCATCCTGCAAGGGACATGCAGGATACTTTCTATGTTTCAGATAATATAGTTCTTAGAACTCATACATCATCCATCCAGGTCAGGATAATGGAAAAACTTACTCCGCCTGTAAGGATTATTGCACCTGGCAAGGTTTACCGCTGTGATTCCGACCTGACTCACACACCCATGTTCCATCAGGTAGAGGGTTTAATGGTTGATGAAGGCCTTTCTTTCGGTGATCTAAAAGGAATACTTACAACTTTTATCCACCACATTTTTGATAAAAAGACAACTCTCAGATTCCGCCCAAGCTTCTTTCCTTTTACCGAACCAAGCGCCGAGATAGACATCCTTTGTGTCATGTGCAGGGGCAAGGGGTGCAGGGTATGTTCACACACAGGATGGCTTGAAATTATAGGCGCAGGCATGGTCCATCCGGCTGTTTTTGAAAATGTTGGATATGATACAACGCGTTATACAGGACTTGCCTTCGGCATGGGAGTAGAACGTATTGCCATGTTGAAATATGGAATTGACGACATTCGAAAATTCTTTGAAAATGACTTGAGATTTTTAAGGCAGTTTTAATATGAAAGTTAGTTTAAGCTGGCTAAATAATTATATACCAATAGATAAGGAATCATATAGTAGTATTGCCGATTCACTCACCATGGTGGGGCTTGAGGTTGATTCGGTTACAGACAGGTATGATTACTTGGACAGCGTTGTTGTTGGACGCATTGTTAATATCAAGGCCCACCCAAATGCTGAAAAGCTCAAGGTATGTGATGTTGATGTTGGAAGCCGTGTCATCCGGGTTGTATGCGGAGCGCCAAACATACATGAAGATATGGCTGTACCGGTAGCCTTGCCGGGCACCCGCTTCCCGGAAGGTTATGTACTTGAAAAAGGAAAAATCCGAAACGAGTTGTCGGAAGGGATGCTTTGCAGCGAAGCGGAACTTGGTCTTGGCACAGACCGCAGTGGCGTCATGATTCTTGATCAAAAACAATTGACAGGGGATAAGTTAGCAAAAGCTCTTGAACTTTCAGACATGGTCTTTGAAATCGACCTTACTCCTAACAGGCCGGATTGTCTAAGCATAATCGGAATAGCCCGTGAAATAGCCGCCCTTCAGCAAACCACAATAAAATATCCCGAAACATTACTTTCAGATGCCGGCGATAAAATTTCCGACCTTACATCTATTACAATTAAGGCACCGGATCTTTGCCCAAGATATTCGGCAAGGCTTGTTTTTGATATTAACATTGCTCCTTCTCCTTTTTGGCTGCAAGATCGTCTAATGTCGGTCGGTTTAAGGCCTATAAACAATATAGTCGATATCACCAATTTTGTATTGATGGAAACAGGACAGCCTCTTCATGCATTTGATTTTGACCGGCTGTCAGATCACAGGATAGTTGTTCGCCAGGCAAAAAAAGGTGAAACCTTTATCACTCTGGACAAGAAAGAACATTTGCTTACCCCTGATATGCTTATGATCTGCGATGGTGAAAAACCTGTTGCGCTGGCGGGTATCATGGGTGGGCATAATTCCGAGGTAACGGAATCAACTACCAGGGTTCTTATCGAAAGCGCTTATTTTACGCCTGTGGGAATTCGCAAGACTTCAAAAAAACTTGGCATAAGCTCGGAATCCTCGCACCGTTTTGAACGCGGTGTTGACCCTGAAGGTATTATTACGGCTTTGAATAGAGCTGCTCAGCTTATGTCGGAACTCGACGGGAGCAATTTAATTGAAGGAATTATAGATAATTATTCTAAAATTAACAGTGCCGGGCCCATAACTCTGAACGTCGGACACACTAATCGTCTTCTTGGGACCAGTTTTGATCAGGACAAAATCGAAAATTTACTGAAATCAATTGAATTCAATGTTGAAAAAACAGGCAACGACGAGCTTGCAGTTGTCCCACCCTCCTTCAGAGTTGACATAGCAAGGCCGGTTGATCTTATAGAAGAAATTGCCCGCCTGTCCGGCTATAATAATATACCCACTACCTACCCCCTGATACCGGCAGAAGCCAGACACCCTGAAAAACAGTTCAGGTTAAGAAACAGGCTGAAAAAAATTATGACCGGCTTTGGATTTACTGAAACAATTAATTACAGCTTTATAAATAGATTATATTGCGATAGCCTCAGACTTGAATCTGCCGACCAAAGAAGAAATATGGTAAACATATTGAACCCTCTGACCGAGGAGCAGGCGGTTATGAGGACATCATTGATACCCGGCCTTCTCGAAACAATTTATCGCAACATAGCACAACAAACCAAGAGTCTGAGACTATTTGAAGTTGGTAAAATTTATATCAACAGGGAAAAAGACAATCTGCCGGAAGAGATAGAAATGTTAGCCGGCATCTGGACAGGATCTCGTACAAATGCCTCATGGTACTCAAAAGAAAGTGGTTGTGATTTTTTTGACATAAAAGGAGTGGTTGAAGGACTGCTGAACAGAGTAAAAATTGATCGTATAAAATTTACCTGCATGCCTGATAATTCATGTACTTATACCAGGCCTGGGCATACAGCTCAAATTCTGCAAGAAAAAAAGCTTATAGGTCTGGCCGGAGAAATACATCCTCAAGTGCTACGTAATTTTGATCTAAAACAGGCTGCCTTCATTTTTGAACTTGACTTGAAGGCCATTTCTGACTTGATACCCGAAACTATTCGTTCAAAACCAATTCCAAAATTTCCATCTATTTCAAGAGATATTACCATTATAATCGATAAAGATCTGGAATCCTCCAAACCGCTTGAAGCTATTAGAAAATCCGGCGACAAACTGATTGAAAATTTATATTTGTTTGATGTATTCGAAGGTGATACTATTCCTCAAAATAAAAAAAGCATATCCCTGAGAATAACTTACAGATCAAAACATAAAACCTTAGAAGATGACGAAGTAAATTATACTCATAAAAATATTACAGACAGGCTTCTCAAAGAATTTGACGCTTTGCTTCCAACATAGAAGATGCAAAACAATAAAGCCCATATAAAAGAACTGCCTGACAAGCTATATTTCAAAATAGGAGAGGTCAGTGAAATCGCTGAACTTCCATCCTATGTTCTAAGATTCTGGGAAAACGAATTCTCTAAAATAAATCCCAAAAGAACTCCCTCCGGCCAGAGGCTTTACAGAAAGAGCGATATAGAGTTCGTTCTAAAAATTAAACATCTTCTTTATGAAAAAAAATTTACTATTAAGGGCGCCAAGAAATACTTAAACTCTGAATATAGAGAAAAAAAAGGGAAATTATCAACCGATGTTGTTGATAAAATCCGATCAGAACTAGAACAAATTCGGGGCTTGCTTGACTAAAATGTTGACAATGTAAAATTATTGTCGTATTTTTTAGTAGTTACAGGAGGCGGGCATAGCTCAGCTGGTAGAGTACAAGCTTCCCAAGCTTGGTGTCGCGAGTTCAAATCTCGTTGCCCGCTCCAGATAGAAAGGCCGCCTTTGCCATTTTTATGATGATTTAGGGGCAAAGCTTTATCTAATTATGTGTGGTTTGGATTTAATTTATTTCTTATGATGATTTACATGAACAGATAAAGTTTTTCGATCTATATACCTCGAAAGGCCACAACTTGCGATTTATGACATTCCGAGGTATAATGTAAGGATCTATTTGAATGACAGGAAACGGGCGGTAGCCCGTTTTTTATTTTTTGCATGAGTCATATTTCATGATGAAATTACAAAGAAAAAAAAGAAACGAGCTAATAAAAAGCCGGGAGCCGAAATTCGCTGCAAAAAAATTTTCTCCTAAAAATAAAGAGGAATTTATTGCTGAACTTAAGAACTTAACTGAACCTTTGTGCGAAGCTGTGGGGATGGAACTGGTACATGTTGAATACCAACGGGAAAGCAGGGGCATTACACTCCGTATCTATATAGACAAACCAGGAGGAATTACAGTAGATGATTGTGTGTTTATCAACCGCCAGTTGAGAGATATCCTGGATTTACATTTTGATGGCAGCGGTTCATACAGTCTTGAGGTGTCATCTCCAGGTTCTGATCGCCCCTTAAGCAAAAAACTCGACTTCGAAAAATTTAGAGGAAGGGTTGCAAGAATTAAAACAATAGCTCCTATTAATGGACAGAAAAATTTTAAAGGCGTTTTGTTGAACATATCAGAAGAAAGTATAAACATATCATTAGATGATAAAACAGTCGCTATTCCTTTTAAGGAAGTTAAAAGTGCGCGGCTTGTCAATAATCTATAAAATATTTGGCATCCTTCATTCACCAGTTTACACTTTTTTCGAAAAAGCGTGTATTATCGAATTGAATGCCGATGTCGAAACTGGAAATTTGAAATTAGGTAACGCATCTACATCTTAGTATTTTTTTCCAATTTCCAATTTCTGGTTTCAAATTTCACTGCCGAAATACAAGATCAACAAAGTGTAAACTACTTTTGACTTGTCGTGAAGGATGCCAAATATTTGAAGCACCTTCTAAGTTTAACGGAGAAAACGAATGTTTATATCAGATATAAAGCGTGTCGTTGAGCAGGTCAGCAAAGACAAGGGCATTGATCGTGAAGTCCTTATTAAGGCACTTGAAGATGCTCTGAAATCTGCTGCCAGGAAAAAATTCGGAAGCAACATTGATATTGAAGTTAAATATAATGAAGAATCTGGTGAAATAGAAGTATTCCAGTTTAAAGAGGTGGTAGAAGATATTACCGAACCTGACCTTCAAATCAGCCTTGAAGAAGCATATAAACTGGATCCGGAAAGCACGATTGGTGACAGCCTCGGTACAAAAATGGATGCCTCAACCTTTGGTAGAATAGCCGCACAGTCAGCCAAGCAGGTTATCATTCAAAAAATGAAAGATGCGGAAAGAGATGCGGTTTATTCGGGCTTTATTGATAGAAAAGGCGAAATAATTAATGGAATTGTTCAGCGCGTTGATCGCGGTGATATTATAGTCAATTTGGGGCATACTGAAGGAATTCTTCCTGAGCGAGAGCAGGTTCCAAGAGAAGTATATCGGAGAGGTGATCGCGTCAGAGCTCAAATATTAGATGTGCTTCATGACTCTCGAGGGCCTCAGATTATACTTTCGAGAACACACCCAAATTTTCTTGTCAGTCTTTTCAAAACAGAAGTGCCGGAAATCAGCGAGGGTATAGTTACTATAATGGGCGCGGCCCGCGAACCTGGTGTAAGGGCAAAAATCGCTGTTGCTTCAAATGATTCAGATATCGATCCTGTCGGCGCATGCGTTGGCATGAAAGGCAGTCGTGTGCAAAATGTTGTTCAGGAACTCAAGGGCGAAAAGATCGATATTGTATCCTGGCATATTGATCCTGCAAAATTTGTTTGCAATGCTCTGTCGCCTGCCGAAATATCCAGAGTCATTATTGATGAAGAAAACCGTTTGATTGAAGTAATTGTTCCAGATGAATTTCTTTCAATAGCTATCGGGAAAAAAGGTCAAAACGTACGGCTTGCTTCAAAACTCACCAAATGGCATCTTGATGTAATTAATGAAACAAAATACAGCCAGGCCATGCAGGATGGCTACGACTCTCTTGTGGCCTTGCCGGGAGTCAGCATCAGCCTGGCAGACGCATTATATGAAAAGGGTTTCTTTTCCGCTGAGGAAATAAGTAACTCTTCATTAGAGGATTTGATGCAAATCAGAGGCATTGCCGAAGAAAAAGTCACAAAACTTCTTAAAGCCGCAAAAGAATATGTTGCGAATCCTGATAGTTCTGATGAAGTATCTAACGAAATTTTATCAGATAATACGTTAAGTGACGATGACAAATCTGAATCAAAAGAATCATCTGTTTCAGATAACCAGGAAAATCTTGATGAAGACCTAAGTTGAGCGATTTTTTGCGAAGAAATGTGCTAAGATCTTGATGCAGCAAGATTTGCGAAAAGCGCAGACATACCAATGGATATGTCGAGACTTTTCGCAAGTCCTTGATGCGCAAGAGATTGGTGCAGTTCAAGTAAAAAATCGCTCAACTTAGGTTGAAGCTCGGTGCTTTTTTCTAATTTCCATAAGAGAGTACATATACCATTATTTGCCTTTTCTTCTCTGATGGCGTGTGCGTGCCAAAAGCTTTCTGTGTTTATGTTTCCTCATTTTTTTTCTTCGTTTTTTAACTACACTACCCAACAAATCACCTCCATTCTGTATTTAATTACTCAAGTTTCGCACCCACTAATTCCTATGAGCCTTCTCTGGCAGGGCAGGTATTAGATAGTTTTTTTAAAAGAGCAAAATAATATGATTGATATTCTAAACCACTATACCTTGGGATTTGACCAGGACAGGCACATAG
>JAUWQK010000131.1 GCA_030611115.1 Deltaproteobacteria bacterium | reverse complement strand
CAGGTCTTCATTGGACATTCCAATGCCCGTATCTGCGACTTCAATATAAAATTTGTCTGCATCAGTGCGAGCAGAGACAGTTACATGTCCTTTTTCTGTAAATTTGACGGCATTCCCCAGAACATTCTGCAGGATTTTATGCACCTTTTGTTCATCACTTTCAATTTGCGGGAGATTATCCTGAATCTCTTGATTCAGATCAATACCCTTTTCTTTAGCGACCGGCTCAAGCCTTTCCATAATGGTCTCAATGGTTGAACGTATTGAAAATAATTTTGGCCTTATATCCATCCTCCCGGCTTCTATCCTGGACAGGTCAAGGATGTCATTAATCAAAGAGAGAAGCTGCTTTCCATTCCGTTCAATGATTTCAAGGTAGTTAATCTCTTCTTTGGAAAGTTTATTCTTTGCCTGGATCATGAGAACTCGTGACAATGCCATGACAGAGTTAAGGGGAGTCCTGAGTTCATGACTCATGTTGGATAGAAACTCGCTTTTCAGGCGGTTGGCTTCCTCAACCTGCCGGCTTTGTGCTTCAAATTGCACATTCTGTTCCCGCATTTCTTCTGACGTCTGCCGGAGTTCCTCTGTCTGGGCCTGGAGTTCTTCTGCCTGGGCCTGTAACTCCTGATTCATGGCTTCTAACTCCTCAGCAAGCTTTTTTGTCGCTTCATTTGCCAGCAGGTTTGAAATGCTCGTGTTCATAACGTCCCAGACCTGATTCAGAATCTCCAGGCTTTCTTTAGAATAGGCATTGAGACTTGCAAGCGAGACAACCGACACCACCAGGTCATCAATGACTACAGGAATGGTAATAATCTCTTTGGGTAATATGGTTCCGGTAAATGTCCTGAATTTAAAGATCGTATCTTCCGGTATACTTTTTATATGAGATATTTTTCCGGTTGCAAGAGCCTGTCCGAATTCGCCTTCAAGAACAGAGGCATCAAACGGCTCTAAAAGCCCGGGACTGATACCAATGGAGGTAAAGCGCTCAAAAGTATTATTTTTCGGGTTGTGCAGGCAATAAGCACCCATATTGGAATTCGTAACCTCAACAAGTTTTCTCAAGATGTTTTTTCTAAAATCGGTCAGTTTTTTGGCAGTCACCATGTTTTTTCTGATATCAGCGCTGCCTTTTTGAATTTCAATCTGGGAGACCGCAAAATCAGCCGCAATATTGAATGACTGCGCCAGAAATCCAAACTCATCGGCGCTCTTTGCCCGGTTCCGGGCAAAGAGGTCTCCTTCCCCGAATTTTTTGGCAACTTCGGTCATTTCAATAAGTGGTTTTGCAATAATTTTTGCAAGAAAAATTGCTATAAAATAAATTAATACGCATGATAAAATAAAAAGAATCACAAGATTCATAATCAAGGAATATATAGGAGCGTATATTTCTTTTTGATCCTGCTTGGCTACAAATCCCCATTTGGTTTTTGGAATATATGTATATGCTGCAAGTACCTCTTTATCCCGATAATCCCTGGACTCAATAATGCCGGTTTTTCCCTGGGAAGCGAGCAATGCCGGCTCTGTTTCAATCTTGAGCATTAGAGCTTTATGTTCAGGGCTTCTTAGCTCATTTAAAGCTGTCAAATCTTTATTTACGATTATGGTTTCTCCGGTTTTTCCCATCCCTGTTTGAGACAAAAGCAACGGAAAGAGTGAATTCTCTAAATCAACACGGGCAGCCAATACACCCGTAATGTGTTCGCTGTTATGGTCAAGACAGAATATCGGAATAGAAAAAGCCATGGCGAGTTTTTTTTCGGTTTTTGAATAATAGATGTCTTTGATATATAATTGTCTGGTTTTCAGAGGTTCCGTAAAGTATAAATTGTTTGATCTTTCTTTTCCATCAGACTGTTTGCTGGTAGAGATCACAATCTGTCCGGAATGAAGATCGAGTATAAATATTTCGCTGTATACCGTATAATGCTTCAGATAACGTTCTAAAATTCTCCTTCCATTTTCAAGCACAGTTATGTCACTTTTATTTCGGTCTTTTTTCATAATTGCTTTTTCCAGCCTTCTTATGTCAAAGTCTTCCGAAATCGTCAGCAAATCGCAGTGCCTTTTATCTAACCATGAATTAAGTTCTCTAATTTTCAAATCCCGAATTGCCGATAGTTTATTGAATGTCTCTTTTTTGATAGATTGGGAGCTTCGAAAATATGTTAATGCCATGCCTGTAAGTAATGGTAAAAGCGCTAAAACAAGAAACCAGAAGGTCAGACGGGTTTTAAGACTTTTAAATTGTATTTTTCGTTTCATTTTTTCTCCATCCACAGATTACGCATGAATTTCGCAGGGGCGATTCTTGTGATCGCCCTGATTAGGGCGAATACAAGATTCGCCCCTACTTGGGTTCACATTTTCTGATAGATATGGCAACATTCAGTTACCTTTTTGAAATGTGTTTGAAATTTTATTAAAGGCTTCTCTGCTTCCCCTAATATTAGATAGCCGTGTTTGGCCAATGCGCGATATAACTTGTCGAATATCAGATCCTGATACTCAGTGTTAAAATAAATCAGAACATTTCGGCAGAATACCATATCAAAATCACCATATATGCTTTCAGGGGGCGCGTAACTTTTTTTCTCAAGCATGTTGTAAAAAGCAAAAGCTACCATCTTTTTTATTTCTGGAATTAATCTGAATGACTCGCCTTGAGTTTTAAAATATTTGGTCAAAAGTCTGTATTTGACATCCTTGATGCTTTCAAAGGAATAGACTGCCTCTTTGGCCTTTTTTAATGCCTTGCTATCAATATCCGTGGCAAAGATATTCAAATTCAGGTCAAGATCTTCTTTCTCAAAAATTTCATTGATCAGGATAGCAATAGTATAAGGCTCTTCACCCATTGAGCAGCCGGTTGACCAGATTCGCAGACAAGGATCAGCGGAATTCTTTTTTTCATGAACAATAACAGGGAGAATTTTTTCGGCAATATATTCAAAGCTCAGCGAATTCCTGAAAAATCGGCTCACATTGATTGTCAGAACATCCACCAGATTGTCAATCTCATCCGGGTGTTCCCGGATGAAGTGAAGATATTCATCATAATCTTTACATTTTGAAGCCAAAAGTCGCTTTTCAGCCCGACGTTCGATCATGGGAGCACGGTACCCGGAAAAATCAAAACCCCGTTTATCATTTAAATATTTGAGAATTTTTTCAAGCCCTTTAATCATAATCCCCAATCCCCACTAATCCCCTTTACCCATTTCCCATTACCCAATACCCATTACCCAATACCCAATACCCAATCCCAAATTTTCTCACTATTCACCATTATTCGGCGGTGGTTCATTTATTAACAGCCAGTATAATCCCAACTGCATTACTACTCCGATAAACTTCTCAAAATTTACAGGCTTGCGGATATAACTGTTTGCGCCAAGCAGGTAACTTTCAGCCAGGTCATTTTCTTCTTTTGAGGATGTTAAAATAATCACAGGAATAACTTTTGTTTTCGAATTCTCCTTGATTTGTTTGAGAACTTCCATTCCATCTACTTTGGGCAGCTTCAGGTCCAGCAATATAAGATCCGGTCTCAACCCTTCGGCGCTTTCCTTTCCGTGTTGAAATATGATGTCCAGGGCCTCCGCACCGTCCCTGGCAACAGTAATGTGATTGGCAAGATTGTGTTTTTTAAATGCCATTAATGTTAACTCAACATCATCAGGATTGTCTTCAATTAAAAGAATTTTTATATCTTCCGGCCGCATTTTTTCTCCTTTTCAGTTTTATCCTTCCGCAACCCGCAACTCGCAACTCGCAACTCGTTAAACGGAAAAAGTAAAATAAAATGTCGTTCCCACATCTATCTTTGATTCCGCCCAGATCCGGCCGCCATGCCTGTGAATTATACGTTGAACAATTGCCAGACCAATACCTGAACCTTCATATTCTTCTGCACGATGGAGCCGCTGAAACGCAATAAACAGTTTATCAGCATATTTCATATCAAAACCTGTGCCATTGTCTTTTATAAAAAAGACTGTATGGCCATCTTCAGTCATGGAACCTGTTTCAATTTTCGCATTTTCGCGGATTCTGGTAAACTTCAACGCGTTGGACAGCAGGTTCGTAAACACGATTTTTACAAGATGCGAATCAGCAAGAACAGGTAGACATTCATGAGCAGTAAAGTCAACTTTCCTGTCTTTTAATTCATTTTCAAGTGATCTGTAAACTTCTCTGACAATTGACTCCATATTGATTGTTTTTTTGTCCATGTGATGACGTCCACTGCGGGAAAGACTGAGGATGTCATCTATCAGTTCCCCCATATTCTGTGTGCCTGCTCTTACTCTTTGCAGGTAATGCTGTCCTTGTTTGTCTAAAATATCTGAATATTCTTCCAGCAATATCTGGGAAAAACCATCAATGTTCCGCAACGGGGCCCTGAGGTCATGGGATACTGAATATGCAAAGGCTTCTAATTCCTTGTTGGCCTCGGTCAATTGAAGGGTTGTTGCCTCTAGCCTTTTGTTGCTGATCTGCAACCCCCCCGACAAGTTCACCATTTCAATGTTGAGTTGCTCAACTTCTGAAACTCGATTATCGAGTTCTACGGTACGCTTCCGGACCAATTCTTCAAGATGACCACGATATTTCGCTAACTCTGCCTCAGCTTTCTTGCGTTCGGTGATGTCTCTGGTTACTCCCTGAAGACCGATTAGCTTACCCTGGCTATTGAGAAGTGCCTTACCGGAAATTTCTAAATCTACTTCATCGTTCT
>JAUWQK010000184.1 GCA_030611115.1 Deltaproteobacteria bacterium | reverse complement strand
AATTTTCGAAAGAAACATTAAATCTCCAAATTTGTAAAATGGCATAGATGATGAAGAAAAAACATTCATTAACATATGTCTTTTACTGCCATACAAACAGTATGTGACCGACTGATGTTTTTGCCAATGAGAACGAAGTTTCTTTTGAAAAGCCAGGGGATCTTCAAAATACTCAATATTCTGAAATTCATCAATACAAATTATCATTTTAATTCCTTTAGAAATAGCAATATTTTCAGCAAGATTAAGCACTTCATCAGGCTGCTTTTTTAATTCACTCCACTCAAATCCGATATTATATTCATTTTGAGAATCAGGAGAGAAACTAATCTTAGGGGTCCATTGCTTAAAGAATTTTTTTGAATAATTAATCACCTCTTCCAATTTCCCCGCTGAAATTTTTAAAACACTTTTAGTTAGTACCTTATAAAATTCTTCTTCTGATCTGATATTGAATAAATCGAGAGTTACTATTTTAATTTTCTTATTTTGTTTTGTAACAATATCAGATGCTTTTAATACAAGTGAAGATTTTCCCCATCTTCGTGGAGATATTATTATCGTGTTTATTCCTGAAGTAAAATTTTGTACTAACCTCAGAACTCCTTACTTGCCGCAGTCTAAGTTAGCGGAAATTTTAAAAACCATCCTTAATTCTGTGCCGGGAAATATGGTTTCTGTTTGGTTCAACAGGTTTGCCAACTCAGAAGCTGCCTGATTATACCTATTGGCAGATAATGAATAGAGTACCACATTGAGGATATTGTTTTTATAATCAGGTATCACATCGGCATTTGACTGTATTATTTGTTTTACGACCATTCTCTTTTCTTTATCAGCATTGGCAAGGTATGGCGATATAAATGAGGCAACGGCAGATTCAGCCCTGTAGCATATCATTTTGATCACATTCATAAATATCTTGCTTTCGGTTTTCAGCTTGTTATAACGTTTTTCCTCAGACATCTGGCTAAGCTTGATACGGGGCTGGAGTTTTTTCCTTTCCATAACCAGTACGCCTTCTTCCTGGCTGTACTGGTCCAGTATTTGTTTGTATTGCATCTGTTTATCAGTTATTCGTGGTATTATTTCAAGGTTACTGTCAATAGCCTGCTCGACCAACGGGTAGAATTTTGATTCAATACGTTGTTTTTTCTCCCTGAGCTTTTTCAGTTGGTAGGTGGCTTTCCTGTATCGTGGATTTACCACTGTCTTTTCCATATCAATAGTCTCTACCCCGAAAGAGATCATTTTATCAAAATCGTAATCCTGTATAAGGTATCGGAAGAAATTCTCCTGGCTCCACCGGGCAAACATCCTCCCGGCTACTTGTTTGGTCTCCAGATGAGGATGGGTCGTAATAATGGCCGTCTGGTGCCCGCTGGCACCTAAGCGCCGGATCTCCCTCATCCGGTATCCACCCAGCTCTGTCTCCTGCTCGCACAAATCCATGTTAATAACATGGTTTAACACTTGGACATCAATGCCTTCAAAGCGGTTAACCTCCCACTGGTCCTTTACGTTTTTGCGATAGGTGATGATGGCGATTCTGTATCTTTCCCAAAGGCGCTGGAAGAAGGCAGGCTCATAGGCTTCCCGGTCAAAAACAAGGGTGCATTGGGGTTCTTGTTTATTCCCGATATCGGCCGATATCAGCTTTGCTTCCATTAACCGTGGGATAATCTGGTGTTCTATCACCGTTTGCAGTTTCTCGGACAACTCTCCCATGACCATCATTACCGGCATGCCCTTGGCATCGTTTACCCAGAACTCTGAAGTGGCGCTCAAACATAATTTTTGCCGTGAGATAAACTTTGAAGGCAGGTTGGCCTTGTAACCATAATATATCCGAACATGACCGTCTACATACAAAAAACCAGTATCATCCTGCTTATCATCACGGTACCACTGGTCGATTAAAAGGTTGTTGAAATGTACCGATCGTTGTTGTTCGCTAATGAATTTTATTTTCTCCCGCAGGCATCTCACTTCAGGGATTCTATCCAGGCCGATAAGACGGCCAATCTCTCCCGGCTTACATTGTTTTAGCTGTTCCGGGTTCTTTATCCTTGCCAGGGCCATAAAAGCCAATGTCAGAACCACGGATTCCAGTCCGTAATAATGTGATGCAGGAAGACGGAATACTTCTTTGGCCTTTAACAAACCTTGGGCCAAAAGAGATGGCAACATAAACAAGATGCCAGCCCCACATAAAGCTTTGTTGTCTTCAAATACCGGAGGTGCATGTACCCCTTGGCCTAAGGGGCATAAAGCACGCTCTTCAAACCGGGTTGTAGCCTCTCCCATAGGTGCCGTACGGTCTGCATAATCACGTTCGCCGGGGGTGCCTTCTTCATCCTGGAAGGAGGCTATGTCAATATTTTTTTTTTAGATACCCCTTCTTAACTGCATAGCGGATGGCAGACTCCCGAACGCCTTCTTCTTTCGCGATACTATTGACACTTTGTCCCGTGTCCAGCTTCTTCTGTATCCGTATACGCCGTTCGCCTACTATTTTATGTGCCGTGCCATGGCGGGCATCGTCACCAAAGAAACCCTGTTCACCTTGTGCTAAAAACTTCTTGTAATAACGATAGATACTGTCCTCGCTGACCCCGAAAAACTTCTCGATGTCAACCTTTCGGCATAGACCCTCGCGGATAAAGTTGCTGGTAATGAACCTGAAGGCGTTTATATCATCTTTGGCGTGGGAATAGATCGGTGCGCCATTGACAATGTACTGCACAAGACCGTCTTTTTCATAGACACCAACGTTGTCGTTGATAAGTTGTGCATCTCTTGGGAATAATGGTAAGTGTAGTTGCATATCCCCAAAGATACTGCATTTTCTTTTTGCGAAAAAACTCCCTGAAAATCCTGATTTTACGCTACCAGGTCAAGAGTTCTGAATTTAAAAATATGCAATTAATGATTTATTTAACCCAACGGAAAAATTATCGAAAGGAATAAAGACGACTACAGGCCTGATATTTTTTCGAACTATATCCAGGATTTCATTGAGAAAAAAGGAATTAATAAAAGATACATGAATTATAAACACTTTTTAACCTGTATTATTCCATTCTTTCAAAGAGTTATCCACCACTCATCTTACTCACCTCATCTTACATCTTCATTCTATCATTCCATTTTTTTTACACTAAAAACATTTATATTTGACAGGTAAAATAGTTTCAATGGGTTCCAAAGAAGAGCTAGGTGACAAACAATTGGTAAGTCGGATCAAAAAGGGACAAACCCATGCTTTTGATCAGATGTTTGACCGGTATAGCCAACGATTATACCGGTTTAGCAGGTCTTTGCTTAAGAACCATGAAGATGCAGAGGGAGTAGTACAGGAAGTTTTTTTCAGGATATGGAAAAAACGCGATGAACTAAATATAAGGAGATCCTTCGAGTCTTTTCTATTTTCCATTGCTTACAACCTCATTGTTGATCAATTTAGGCAACGGGTGAAAGATCAGAAATACGAACAATTCCTTATTAAAGAGGCTCAACAAAATTATTTGAATCCTGAGAATAAATTGGAATACAAGGAATTGAAAAAGCAAGTTAATAAAGCTGTTACGGAGCTGCCGGAACAGAGGAAGAAAATTTATCAGTTGAGCAGGGAAAAAGGATTTAGTTATAAGGAAATC
>JAUWQK010000154.1 GCA_030611115.1 Deltaproteobacteria bacterium | reverse complement strand
ACAAAGGAACTGTGGCTGAGAGCCTCTTCAAGGATAGTTATCTCATTAAATTTATACAGAATTTTTTGTTCAAATTCAGAAAGATCTGTCTGTTTCATATTTGATTTATATACTTTCCATCAACTTTTCATATAATATATAAGGAACTAAAAAATTCCCCTTTCCTGATCCCATTTTGATTTCCGGCTTCAAGGAACCGTGGAAGTCAGTACCCCCGGTCATCAATAATCCGTGGCGATTTGCAATATCCTCTAACTTTGAAATATTATCCTGACTATGTTCGGGATAATAAACTTCAATTCCCTTTAGACCCATTGCTTTTAAAGTTATAACAAACTCCTCTATCTCTTCAATATTCCCTGGATTAAGAAGATAGGGATGCGCTATAACAGGGATACCTCCTGCATCAAGTATGACTTCAATTGCCCTGGAGCAGTCAATGCGATATTTATCAACATATGCCGGCTTGCCTTTCCCAAGGTATTTATCAAAGGCCTCTTTAATTGATTCAACATAACCTTTTTTTACCATAAGCCTCGCAATATGCGGCCTCCCCAACTGACCTCCGCCAACCTCATTTAATAATTCATCCATTGAAACAGCAATACCCATGCTATTAAGACGATCAATAATTCCAGGATTTCGGGTTTTTCGGGCTTCTTGAAGTGTGGCAAGAGTTTTGTTCAAGAGAGGATTATCAATTTTGATAGAATATCCCAGGATGTGTAAACTTCCTGAATATGGAAAAGATGGGGGCGGAGATGCACTTATTTCAACACCGGTTAAAAATTTTAATGAAGGAGGAACGCCAATGCCAAGCGCCTCTTTAGAACCATTTATGGTATCATGATCTGTAATAGCTATTGCAGCTAAATTAAGATCCTGGGCTAAGGCAAGGATTTCGGCTGGAGAAAAAGTTCCGTCAGATGCAGTCGAGTGGATATGAAGATCAATCCCTGCATTATTGTTACAATCCAAGAGCTTTTTCTAAAGCCTCCCCTTTTGTTTTACATTCTATGCATTGGGTAGTAACCGGCCTGGCTTTAAGCCTATTAATAGAAATAGCTTCACCGCATTTATCACAAACACCAAACGTACCGTTTTCAATGCGTTCAAGGGCTTTCTTAATCTTCTTTATAAACTTGCTTTCTCTATCCCTGATTCTAAGCATAAAATTGCGGTCCGATTCAAGTGAAGCGCGATCTGTTGGATCAGGAAAATTTTCTTTCGGATCAGTCATTCCGGAAACCGTATCATCCGCCTTACTCAAAAGCTCTTCCAAACTATTGGTCAATAGCTCTCTAAAATATTCAATATCTTTCTTTTTCATGATAAACCCTTGAAAATAAAAAATTTAAGCATTTAAAAAAAATGCAATTATCATAATTAAATTTTAAAGTAAAGATTAAAGTTGGCATCCTTCATTTTGTAGTTTACACTTTTCGATATCTACGGATGCCAGCCATTAGCTGTTAGCCGTTAGCTATTAGGCAAAACTTTTGTATAAAAACGGAATGTTAAGCTAAAAGCTAACGGCTAAAAGCACAGGTTGAATATTTTTAAAACCGTCAAGTTTCTTTAAGAAACTTTTCCATATTCTTTAAGCTGTTGATATTATAAATACTGCAGGAATAATTCTCGGGGAGAATCTTTTTTAATAAACCTGTAAGCACTCTTCCCGGACCGACCTCAGCGAATACTTCCACCTTTTCCTCAATCAGCCTTTGCATCGAGTCATACCATCTAACGGGACTGCATAACTGCCTTGCCATAATAGACTTAATTTCATCAGAATTTTTTCCAAAATCGGCCGTAACATTATGGATAATCGCTCTTTCCGGCGTGTTGAAAGAAACAGTATCAAGAAAATCCCCGAACTCATCCACTGCCCCTTTTATAAGTTCACTATGCCATGCTCCGCTGACTTTTAAAGGTACTGCTCTTGCCCCCTGTAAAACCGCAAGAGACGAAACTTTTTCAACCTGCTCCGGGGCACCGGTTATAACGATCTGATGTTCAGTATTGTGATTTGCAACTGCTACAACGCCGTCACCTTTAACCTCATCAACAAGTCCCTGAACTTTATCAATGGCAAGTCCAATAATTGCATGCATAGCACCTTCCTGCTTTGTCGATTCCCTGTGCATCAGCTCGCCTCTTTTAAATACAAGCTTTAATGTATCCTCTTTTGAAATAACTTCTGATGCACTTAATGCACTATATTCGCCAAGGCTGTGTCCTGCTGAAATATCCGCTCCCCGGCCTTCTTTTTCTAAAGCTGCAAGACATATAAGATTTACAGCGCTTACTGCGGGCTGAAGATTAACTGTCATAGTAAGATCTTCCATAGGGCCCTTGAAGCAGAGTCCCGACAAGTTTGTTTTGGTAATTTCCTCTGCCATATCAAATAGTTGTCTTGCAAAGTCAAATTCCTGATAAAAATCAAGACCCATACCAACTGACTGTGAACCCTGTCCGGGAAAAAGAAATGCTGTTTTCTTCAAAATTAATCCTCCATTTTCAAGTAAAGACACTAAGGCACTAAGATTTAGGTAACTACTCACGTAGTCAGGCTGAAGCTGTTTAGACTGAAGGCTGAAGGAGATCAGAAGAGCACGATTGCCGTACTTTGGCAAAAATATCTGATTCTTGCACCAAACATGGCTTCAAAATGCGCTTTTTCCTAACAGTCTTCAGCCTTCAGCCTATCCACCTGAGTAGTTACGATTATAGTATAATTCTCTCAAAATTCATAATTTAGAGATTGAGAGATTTTTCGTAATCCCTCAATTTATCAATCATATAGTTTAAAAAGTCTCAGGGTCAAATCGACAATCAGCAATCATATCAGTCATCTAGTTTAAAAAGTTTCCGGGTTAGATCAATATAAGCGAACCTGTCTCCATAGCATCCATTGCTTTTTAAAAAAATAGTCGGATCATGCAGGATTTTATTTATAAGTGAATTTGTCATTCTGTGAATTGCCTGGCAGTCATTATCTGAAAGGTGATTTAAGGAGTGCAAGGTCTTGTCAACCTCAGTCCTCGCAATGGTATCTATCTTGTCCCTCAAGGCAACTATTGTAGGAACCGCGCTAAGACCCTCAAACCACTGCTTAAAACTAATTACAGCCTCGTCAACGATCCTTTCCCCTTTGATGGATTCTTTATTTCTATCTTTTATATTTTCCTCAATAACCCCTTTTAAATCATCTATGTCATAAACATATGCGTTGCTAAGCCGGTTTATATCAGGATCAATATCACGGGGAACCGCAATGTCTATAAAGAAAATGGGTCTGTTACGCCTGCTGCGCATAACTCCCTTAACCTGACCGCGCACAATAACGAAAGTGGGCGAACCAGTCGAGCTGATTATTATATCCACAACCTTTAAACAATCCGGGATTTCTTCAATACGTATAGCTTTGCCTTTGAATCTGTTGGATAGCTCAACGCCCCTTTCAAACGTTCTGTTTGCAACAAAAATTTCTCCGACCTTGTTCCTGACAAGGTGTTCCACTGCAAGTTCCGCCATTTCGCCGGCACCAACCAGGAGCACCTTTTTCCCTTCAAGATTGCCGAATATTTTCCGCGCAAGCTCAATTGCAGCATAACTTATTGATACAGCATGATCACCGATACCTGTTTCACTTCTAACACGTTTTGCAACAAAGAAAGTTTTATGCAACAGCCTGTTCAAAATAACGCCGGACGTCTTTTTCAGGATGGTTGCCAGGTATGCATCTTTAATCTGTCCAAGAATCTGCGGCTCTCCAACCATCATTGAATCAAGGCTTGATGCAACCCTGAAAATATGGCGGACAGCCTCCTCGCCATCATGCATATAAAAAGCATCTTCAAATTTAGATATCGGTATTTTTTTGAATTCGGAAATATAAGTTTTTACGGAATTAACAGCATTGACGGTGTTTGAAGTGGTCAGCAGCACCTCAACACGGTTACAGGTTGAAATCAGCATTACTTCGTTAATATCCGGACACTTTTGCAAACCCTCCAGAACAGCGACAGCTTCCTCTTTGGTAAAAGCGAGAAGCTCCCTCAATTCTATTGGTGCTGTTTTATGATTTAATCCCAATAAAACTATATCGAGCATTTCTTTAATTATAAAATTTTAGATTTTTAGTAATAGTTCAGCCACAAAGGCGCTAAGACACCAAAACAACAAGGCGTTTGGAAGTTAATTTGGTAAGTTCTAAAAAAGTTCGGGTAAATTATATTTTTGCGACTATTTTCTGGATTCCCGCCTTCGCGGGAATGACAGGCACTTGTACCCAATCGTCATTCCCGCGAAGGCGGGAATCCAGAAGCTATTACCCAAACTTATTGAGAACTTACATTCTTAC
>JAUWQK010000260.1 GCA_030611115.1 Deltaproteobacteria bacterium | reverse complement strand
TCGCAAAAAATCGCTCAACTTAGGTTTTAGCCGAACTTTTTGAGAAATTACATAAACCTTAAAGAACATCGTAATATTAATGGAAAAACAATTTATAATTGACGATTTTAAAATAGGCGAAGCATGGCGTCTGTTTAAAATTATGGGAGAGTTCGTTGAAGGTATTGAGAGGCTTCACGATATTGGCCCTGCGGTAACTATTTTCGGTTCAGCCAGGATTAAAGAAGATGATCCAATCTATAAGAAAACCGAAGAAATAGCGGCTCTTTTTGTCAAAAGCAATTTTGCTGTAATAACCGGCGGAGGGGGAGGCGTCATGGAAGCTGGAAACAGAGGGGCTCTAAAAGCAGGAGGCACCTCTGTTGGAATGAACATTATCCTTCCGTTTGAGCAAAAACCAAATGACTATTCAAATATCAAGCTCGAGTTCAAATATTTCTTCATCCGCAAGGTTATGTTTGTGAAATATGCCAATGCATATATTATTATGCCAGGCGGTTTCGGCACCATGGACGAACTCTTTGAGGCTGTTACACTTATTCAAACACACCGCATTAAACCCTTCCCTGTTATACTGGTGGGAACTGATTACTGGTCAGGACTGTTGGAATGGATCAAGACTACCTTGCTTGAACATCATATGATATCTGATAATGATCTTGATATCCTGCAAATCATGGATGATCCCGAAGAAATCGTCAGGGCAGTACAGAAAGTGGTAATTATTTGAAATGTTCATCAGTTGCATTAAATATTTCTTTATAACAATATTCTGCACAACACTTTTTATATTTACAGGTGTATTATGCGGCCATGCTGACATATACACATATATTGACAGCGATGGAGTACTT
Organism: Deltaproteobacteria bacterium; assembly: GCA_030611115.1. The sequence goes on along the minus strand of JAUWQK010000260.1, from coordinate 1,258 downwards.
CATTTTACCAATGTGCCGACATCATCAGATTATAAATTCTATCTAAGTGAAAACCCTTCAAGGGCCTCAAACAAATATTCAACAAGCAAGTATGACCATTTCATATCTGAAGCCTCAATAAGATACGGTGTTTCTTTCCCCCTGCTGAAAGCTCTCATAAAAGTTGAGTCGAATTTTAATCCTGAAGCTGTTTCAAAAGCCGGAGCAATGGGACTTATGCAGATCATGCCCGAAAATTTTGAGGCTCTCAAAATCACCAATCCATTTAATCCACGGGAGAATATTCTGGCAGGCACACTTTATTTAAAACAATTAATGACCCGTTTTGAAGGTAAGCTGCCTCTTGCACTGGCTGCTTATAATGCAGGCCCAACTAAAGTTGAACGTTACAAGAAAATTCCTCCCATAAAAGAAACAGAGAATTATGTGAAAAAAATTATGAAATCATATTATCTCTATAAAAACCACTAAAAGCCCGCCCTGGCGCTGTTTGCTCAATCAGGAAAGACCCCATACGTTTTCCAGTTCAATTACAATTACCAGGTCAACTTATAAACTAATGTCCCGCAAGTCGCCCCTTAACTTGGATCGGAGCCAAATATTTCTTCAAGTAAACGTACACAAAGATCAGGATTGATCCAGATATCTTTTCTTTCACTGATTTGCTGAAAATAGAAACGCAGTTGATCTTCGCTGATCAATTTCCTTGCATAAGCTTCAATCAGAATACCCAATGACCCCCGTACCTGTAAATTCTTCTGCCTGGCATAATTCCGACCACGCTCTTCATCCATGAGAAGTAGCGCATTTTTTGATAAAGCCATGGCAATTGATTCTTTTTCACCTCGGTCAAGATTTGCTGCTTTCAAATCCATAGGCATTTCGATTTTTCTTGCCGGTTTCCAGTTGTTTTGTAAAAGAAATGAATCCAGTATTTGAGCATCTGCAAAACCACGGCTGATTCCAGCGCTGACAGTCTCTCTGTAAACTGAATGCGGGAACGCAACTCGACCATAGAGTTCTTTTAACAAGTGAAGTACATTCAGCTTTGAAAAAACCATAAGAGGACCGGCGTTTGAAACAACATTTAATGCCATTTAGAAAGTTCCTCTTCGACCGTTTGCTCGGAATATTCCGGATCGATATTATGATGACGAGCTTCCCGGATCAGATCTTGTTTGTTAAGCCCCATTTGTTCCGCAACATAACCCAGAGAGCCCACACCATCCCGATACAACTTAATTGCACGCTCCACCTT
>JAUWQK010000007.1 GCA_030611115.1 Deltaproteobacteria bacterium | reverse complement strand
GCATATTGCCTCTGTTTTTGTTTTATAATTTTTTGTTTTTGCGAATAAAAATAATACACGAAAACAGAGGCTTTTGCAACACAACAATTTGAAATTATTATGTAAATTCTGTAAATTATAAATTGATTTCAACACCCTTTACTAAAGCGTACTCAAATTATTTCTTGACACTGGTACCGCCTCATAGTGCTGTCATCTTATGAAACGTAAACACCGGAAAACACTTGAACGAATCTTCTCACACCCTGTAAGCGCAAATATCAAATGGCAGGAGATAGAAGCTTTGTTTAATTATCTTGGTGCTGAGTTGATTGAACGTGAAGGTTCTCGGATTGAGGTATTACCATGATGAATTTAATGAAAATTAATAATAATAATGCTGTGATCAAGTATGACCCTGAGATTGAAATGTTTAGAGGTGAATTCGTTGAGCTAAACGGAGGTGCGGATTTTTATGCTAAGGATATTGAAAGTTTAAAAAAAGAAGGTGCTATTTCTCTCAAAGTTTTCCTTGATGCTTGCAAAAAACGTAATATTGAACCTAAAAAAAAATATTCGGGGAAATTTAATGTGCGTGTCCCTTCCAATCTTCATGCAAATATTGCCAGTGCGGCTATGGCCGAAGGGAAAAGCTTAAATCAATGGATCGTAGATACTTTAGAACATGCTGCTCATATTTAATTTTTTTGGCATAAAGCCAATCATAAAATTATTATTTTGTGTAACAAAATAAACTATTTTTGCCTACCGTCAAAGACCTGGTAGCATCTTATCAGGCGTTAACGTGAGTCAATGCGCAGGAAAAAAATAATTGTCGTTGATCAAATTAAACTTGATTTAGAAGATTAAAAGTGCGAGTCTACTTTTATTTCGCAAAATTTTCAGTATAATGAAAATAAAAGTTGTAAATTAGTTTAAAATCATTATACTGAAAATATATATAAATAAAGTAAAAAAGATCGGATATAATGAAAATAATCAAACGAGAGAGTTACTTAAATCAAATCAAGCCTCATTTTGGAAAAAATGTCATAAAAGTACTGACAGGTCAAAGAAGGGTTGGCAAAAGCTATCTTTTGAGGCAGATAATGGATATGTTTGAAAAATCCGATCAAAATACGAACATAATTTATATTGATAAAGAAAAATTAGAATTTGACATTATTAAAAATTATCAGGATCTATATACTTACATAATCAAAAAAAGCGATAAAACTTGCCCAAACATTGTAATGATTGATGAGGTGCAGGAAATTGAAGGATTTGAAAAAGCATTAAGAGATCTTAATGAAAATCCTGCTTATGACATATTCTGTACCGGCAGTAACGCAAATCTGTTATCTGGTGAATTATCCACATTGCTTGCAGGCAGGTATGTTCAGATCCAGGTACACTCTCTATCCTATGGAGAATTTTTAAAATTCCATCAACTCAATCGTTCCGTTGATTCTCTTGGGCAATACATAAAATATGGCGGTATGCCCTACCTTATTCATTTAAATTTAGAAGACGAAATAGTTTTTGATTATTTAAAAAGTATATATAATAGTATTATTTTAAAGGATGTGGTTTCAAGACACAATATTAGAAATGTAAATTTTTTAGACCGGTTAGTACTCTTTCTTTCTGATAATACAGGCAGTATACTTGCGGCCAAGAACATTAGTGACTTTCTGAAATCCCAAAAAATACGAATGTCTGTCAACACTATTATGAGTTATCTTGATTTCTTAATAAGTGCATTTTTTATTCATAAAGTCAGTCGCTATGATATCGCAGGAAAAAGAATATTTGAAATCAATGAAAAATATTATTTTGAAGATCTTGGTTTACGAAACTCTATTATAGGTTTCAGACAAAAAGATATGGGTAAAATCCTTGAAAACCTGATCTGCATGCAGTTAAAATTTAAAGGATATGATGTATATGTTGGAAAACAAAGGGATATGGAAATAGATTTTGTTGCTAAAAAATTAGACCAGACAATTTATATCCAGGCAGCCTATCTTCTTAAAGATAAGAAAACCATTGATCGTGAATTTGGCAATCTGCTTAAGTTAAAAGACAACTTCAGAAAAATAGTGATTTCAATGGATGATTTTGCCCAGGGCAATGTAGAGGGAGTGGAACATCTTCATATTATGACTTTTTTAAAGGAATTTGGTTAGAGATTATTTTCAAGGAATATAGAATTCATTATTGACATACCATTAGACTTGGTGACAAAAAAAATTAAAGATCACCATTGTGACATCATCATAATGAAGATACAGCCCATTTTTTTTTACAATAATATCTTTTGCTAAAGTTGTTTTTCCGATTTGTCTGGCCCCGTTTGTATTATCCTTTTAAAAATCAAAACAAAGCAACTCTCTTGACACCCATTAATTTTATGAGTAGGGTATAAATATCATGGGTAAAAAACGCTCCATAGAGAAAAAAATCAACCAATTACTGGAGATGTTTTCTGTGGTAGCTATTGTTGGTCCCAGGCAATGCGGCAAATCTACCCTGGTGAAACAATTGCGACCTGACTGGAAATACTATGACCTTGAGAGCCCGGATGATTATCAGCTCATATCAAGTGATCCTGTCGCCTTTTTTGCGCTCAATACCGAGAATGTAATCATTGATGAGGCGCAGCAGTATCCGGATCTTTTCAAAGTTCTCAGAGGGGTGATTGATAGTGACCGGAATAAAAAAGGACGGTTTATATTAACCGGATCAAGCTCCCCGGATATTGTCAAAGGGATAACCGAGAGTCTTGCCGGCCGCATTGCAACTATGGAGATGTGGCCTTTTAAACAGAATGAATATTATGGAACAGGGCTTCCGGACATATTTGAGCTGTTGACGGATGGCACGGCAAAACCAAATGATTTTTTACAGCTTCGCACCTCACAGCATCTGGATCAGACCATGCACATCTGGTTCAAGGGGGGATTTCCCGAACCGCTCATTGAAAGTGAGAAAAACCCGGACTTTCACCTCCAGTGGATGGAAAATTTTATAATAAATTATGTCGGCAGGGATATACGAATGCTCTTTCCCCGTCTTCATATTCATAATTTCAGAAGATTTCTCACCCTGCTTGCCCAGTTTTCAGGTCATCAACTGAACATGAGCGACATGGCAAGATCCCTTGAAGTCAGCGTTTCAACGATCAAGGATTATCTTGATATTATTCACCAGACATTTTTATGGAGAAATCTTGAGCCTTATACTAAAAATTTATTAAAAAAAATACAGAAAGCCAGGAAAGGCTTTTTCAGAGATCAGGGCTTGCTACACTACTTCCTGAAAATCAATGACTTGAATTCCTTACTCATTCATCCTGTAGCAGGGTTCTCTTTTGAGAGCTTTGTTATTGAAGAAATCATACGGGGATTACAAGCTACAATGGCCACTCAGCTTACGTTTAATTATTATCGAACCATCGATAAATCCGAGATAGACCTTGTCATAGATGGCAGATTTGGTCCTATTCCTATAAAAATCAAACTCAATTCCACAGTAAATCGAACAGCACTGCGAGGTCTGAAAAATTTTCTTGCCGACACAAAGACAAATTATGCCATCCTGATTAACAGAGGAAAAAGAATCGAACTTCTTACTGATAAGATTATCCAGATACCTGTGAATTATCTTTAGGTGTCGGCTTAGAGGAATACCCTAAAAAATAAAAAATCCTTGAAGCATTGCTCAAATATAGAGATTCAAATATTGATATTGTAGATTGTATCCTTGCAGCAAATTCCTCTAATTCCAGGATCGTAATTTCATTTGACAATGATCTGAAAAAATTAAAAGCAATCAGCGAAACTCTATAATTATATATGGATACAATGCACAACTTCATGGTGTTGCTGTCGCAAACGGCATGGGAATGTCGGTTAATAAAACCAGGCTATTGTGCAAAAAAGGCTGCTATTTAAGTAGTTTAGAGAGATTATTAAAGATTGACCCTACCTGTTCCATAAATTTATGGAACAGGTCCTTTTCAGTCTCTAAAACAACAGAGCCAGTTCCTTGTTCCGCCTTATGGAATATAGCTTTGACAGCAATTTATACACCCTTTCAAGTGATATTTTGCCTACCGTCAATCAAAGACCTGGGCGGGCATCTTATCAGACGTTAACGCACAGTATCATAAGCAATTATGCCTGTTTTATGATCATAAAAATATGTGTCAGAATAAGGGTTTTCAGGTATGGCGGACAAAATTCCAGCTGTTATCAATTCATCAAGCTTTTGGGGAGAGCGGTCAAACCTCAAGGTAAATTTTTCTATTGCTTTTTCAAGTATCAAAACTCCTTTAAGCGCATCCATTCTCTGTTTTATTTGTTTTTTTGTATCTTCATTTTCTTCATTTTCATACATTGTCCTTAAAAAGACTATTCCTGCTTTTGTCTGCCCCCCTTTTTGAGATAAACGCGCTCCCAACAGTCCTAAAAATGGAGAGCCCCCAGGCTTTTTTGATGCTTCCATAAGATATTTCGAACCGTTCAGGTTATCCTTGAGATGATAAAAATAATCAAATCCAATATAAAAGTCCGGTTGCCAGTCCCAGGAACGATGCTGGCTTGATATTTTAAGGAGTTCAATTGCACGTTCAGGCATTTTGGCTTCCCACGGCAAGGTTGCCTGAATTAAAGAATAAGTTTGCTTAAAATACGGATCAAGGGCCATGGATTGTTTAAACAGTCGGGATATTGCTTTCCAATCTTCAGCATTCAACTTATTTTGCGCACCGATAACGGTTGCTGCTTCAAGAAGGAAGTAGTCGGCCATAATCCCCTTAAATTCACCGGCAAGACTTCTGATAACTTCTGGAGGCAATTGTGAGGCACTAGCATGTATTTCTGCCACATCGGTGCCCTGGTTATAAATCTTTGTGCGTGCGCACAAATAAGCAGACAAGAAAAATAAAAAAAATAGAACTAATGAAAATATTAAGCCTTTTTTCATGTTAATTCTCTACGCTGAAAAATTACTATGGCAATAATTAGAATCAATCCAATATAGCTTATTCCATATAACACAGGCCAAAGTAATTCCGAAGTAAAAAGTGGTAGACCATAAGCCGCCGTTGTTTTAAGATCAAAAATAGCTAAATTTGGAAAAATCCATGAAATAATCTCAACAAGCTGCTTAGACACCTCATTGCCTGAATCATTTCCGGCCTGGCAATACATTTTGCGGACTATTTCCACATTTTGTCCTATAAAATAACTGCCGGCTGTAATTATCATGGCCAAAAATGAACTGGATGTAACACTTATAAAAAGAAGAGCTATAGAGGTAACGATCAACAAAGAAAGAAATATATAAATTAATGCTATTAAAAACGTTGTCCATGAAAAATCAGATGGTATGTAATTGGGAGTGTTTAACATGGTAAATTTCACAGAACCTGCGGCAAAAAGACCAAGAATAATAACCGATATCAAAACCAAAAGCCCCAGTCCGAAAAATTTTCCGACAATATATTGCCAACGGGAAATCGGTCGTGAAAGAATCATATAAATGGTTCGTTTGTCCAGGTCTTTGGCCATCAAATTTATTCCCATAAAAAAAATGATAGCCAAACCTGCGATAGATACAACAGACAAGCCCACATCAACAGCCACTTTACCTAAATCATAAGCAAACATGTTGGTAAAAATCAGATTGACCACACAAAGGAGAACTGCAAAAAATAGAATCCCTAATAAAGCACGATCTCGGATACCCTCTTTGCAGGTAATTTGCGCTAACAACCAGATATTATTCATTCTTTTGCCTTTCTGTCTGTTTCTATAACTTTAATAAACGCAGCTTCCAGCCCTTTTGATTCCTCAACAAAGTCTTCAAGGGGACCGCAAAAAAGAAGTTTTCCCTCGTTCAATATACCAATACGGTCACAGAGGCTTTCAATATCACTCAAAATATGCGAGCTGAAAAATACAGTCTTGCCCATTTTGCGCATATCCAGAATCAAGTCTGCTACCAGTCTCCGACCCAGCGGATCAAGTCCGCTCATCGGTTCATCAAGAATACAGATTTCAGGTTCATGGATAAGGGCCAGTGCAAGGCCTAACCGTTGTACCATCCCCTTTGAATATGTGCGAATGGCTTGTTTTTTTACATGGGAGAGCTTCAGGCGTGTTAAAAGTTGATCAATTCGCTCTTCCAGCACTCCTTTCTCCATGTTGGCCGCCTTGCCTCCAAATTTGAGCGTTTCTTGGGCCGTCAAATGGTCATAAAAAAAAGGATTTTCAGGAAGGTAACCAATATATTTGCGAACCCCTGGTTCATTCACAGGTAAATTTTTTATAGTGACTACACCAGAGTCAGGCCGGATAAAGTCAAGAAGTATTTTTATTACTGTGCTCTTACCCGCACCGTTAGGGCCTAAAAAACCGAAGACCTCCCCTTTTTTTATTTCCAAGTTCAGGTCATCTATAACGAGTTTTTTGGACTTAAGGCCTTTTTTGTAGTATTTTGATAAATTAGCAATGCGTATGGGCATGATCGTATCATTCCATATTTTAGAATAGAATCAGCCTGGACAGTTTTAATGCTGCCCAGGCTGGAAATTAATGAGGAATATATTGTTAAATCAAACTAAGCTTATTTTGCTACCCAATTGCCAATACCTGCAAAGTCATCAGCAATAGTACTAGTTGGTTCATCGGCTAAAGCAATTAAAACACCTGGACCATATGTGTCAGGATCGTGATACATCGCGCTGGTATCACTATCTACGCCATAAGCGGCATTCCCGTTAAGATGCTTTGCCATTCCTGTGAAAGTTGTATTGGCAGCCAAACCAGCTGCTGCTGCATTTGTAGTAGCAATCAAGTAAACACGAGATCCTAAAGAAATCTGAAGCATACGGGCGTCGCCATTTGGATCGGTTACAGTTATATACGGTGTGGCTAAGGGTGTCGGAGGACCTATAAGTAAACCGCCTGGTCCTCCTGCACTAGCAACAGCGGCAGCGCCAGCAGCGGCTGAGACAGAAACACCATATGCCTGCCAATCAGCAAAAAAAGCAGCCTCTGAAGTTGCAAGGTTTCTTGCATCGCTTTGGGCTGACGCATTAAAGCCTCTTATTCTGTACGCTGAAAACTGCGGGATTGCAATCGCCGCAAGGATACCGATAATTGCAATAACGATCATGAGCTCGATCAAGGTAAAACCTTTTTGATTCTTGTGTTTTTTTAAAGTGTTAAACATTTGCCACCTCCATTTTTTATGTTAATTTAAATGTTACTTTTTTATTTTCTAAAACCGCTCCTGCCAAGCATATCTTTCAAAAATGATGCCAAGTGCATTAAAAATTTAAAAAAACACGAAATGCCTTGAAACACTAATCTTTTTTATTTTTTAAAAAATATGGATTTTATTTTCAGGAGGAAATAATCGAATTTCAGACAATTTTTGTAGTTTTTTGCCAAAAATTGTCACATTTGTTTTAAAATTGAATTTTACGGCTATGTCCCGGGAAAAATTGCTTTTCAGAAGGATTGAACTCCTTACTGGCAAGATTATCCAGGTATCTGTGAATTATCTTTAGGTGTCGGCTTAATTAAATATTTCTTTCCACCATCTTAAGAAAAAGTTTATGTCCGGAAACTCAAGCCCGGTAGTGGTAACCCCTGCACTGGTGATCTCCGAATCTGCATCAGGATTTGTAGAGCTGGTTGAAATAAGTAATTTCGCCACGCCTTCAGTGGTTATGATCACAACCGGTTTAGAGGGGATGCCGCCACCGATTACTTTGCTTGTATCATTATCTCCACTGTTATCAAAATCAAACGCTGCCGCTCCTGTCAGGTAATTTAAAGCATACAGCCTGGCATATCCTCCAGGTACACACACTGCATCATTCGGCAGAAAAGTGGTTGCATACAACACTTTTTTAAATACCACAGATTCGGCAAGCGCTTTTTCACCCGCTTCCATGAGCAGATACCAGCCATTATCGGCTCCGGCAAGATCCGGAGCGGCATAATCTGCAGCTGTTGTATCACCATTTTCCAGATCACCTAATGCAAGTGATATATCCTCCTGTTTATCCTTGACTGCGTACAAAGCATCATACGTATCCGTATTACAGGCATCATCCCTGTCGCCTGAACCGATAAACACCGTATCATAACCGATTTCAAGCGTTACAGTGGGAGGATAGAAAAACTTACTGGTATCATCATCATCTATTAAGGTGTCGACATCATTATCGACAGTATCTGTGCAGTCTGTCTCATTGCATCTGGCTGTGAATAATTTATAAATTGTCCAGTTTTCAATATTTTCATCTGAATCGGGGAAAGATGTGGAATCAAAGTTGCCGATTCTCCAGATCTGGCCGCCCATATCTCCCACGTAAAGCTTGTCTGTAAATCCGTTATAATCTCTATCCAGGGCAAAAATTTTGCTGGGAATGCTGTATGTCATGTCAGTATCGTCAGTTACGGTAAACTCTTTTACAACAACGCCGGTGGCAGCATTTATTGCAAGAATGCATTTCCCTTTTGAATTATCTTCACTATATCCGCCTCCAATAAAAACAACATCTGTTCCCGTGTCTGTTTCTAAATCTGATGTTTTAACAACACCAAATCGAGGCGTAGACCATGTTTCTCCGAGTTCAGCAATCGTAGTGGTTGCGGCTGGAGTCCCGGCAGTCTGGGCAATTCTCCACAAAAACTTCGGCGCTGTTGGAATCGTAACATCCAATGCAAAATAGCTGGTACCGCCTTTCCGCTCCCCACAGACAAGATAAACTGTATCCGCAGGGTAAGTTGTGCCGTCTATAATTGTTGACGCAGTGTCAACAATTCCATTTCCATTATAATCTTTTATTAAAACAGCAGGGGATGAATCTACATAATACTGATGTTCTGATTCTTCTATTATTTTCTTTAATTCCGGCAGCAAATCAGGCGGAACAAACGACCAGACTTCAGTTCCGTCCTCATCATTCACTGCATGCAGCATGCCGTCATTTGCCCCAAAAAATACCATTATTTCATCATCGCCGTCACCATCACTATCGCCGTAATTAACTACCGCAGGTTCACTGTGAAGCGGATCACCGCAGATGATGGCTCTGTTGTCACTGGTATTACTATCTCCATCCTCATCATAAACATCTGCTCCTCTGATATAATTGATCACTTCAGTTGTGCCTGCATTGGCAATCGTGCCGACTGCTCCGGAAGTACTGCCGGTGACAGTTTCTCCTTTTCTGAAAAATCCGGTTCTACCGGTATATGGAATAGAATCCGACTCAGTTATTGTGCCTGATGTTGCTGTTGCTCCGCTGTCAGTTCCGGTCAATGTTTCTTCATCTTCAAAATCACCGGTAATATTAACAAGTTCAAGCGGGCCTGTTGAATCATCATAAGTTTCAAGTAAAGCAGGCGTTAACTCACTTACAGAAAATGAATTGGAAGAATGTGTTAATTCATTGTCTAAGCCGAGATAAGTATAAATATTTCTTACACTATTGGCTGTGCCATTCGGCTTTGTGGTATCTGCCCAGTCAATTGTTGCCCAATACGGCACGGCATCTTCTTTTATTGCGCCATTTGGCCAGGTGGCGGCAGTCCCATCTGCGTTGAGAATTTCGCCATCAGAAGAAAGACCGAACTTTGTGACATTTCCTTCCCAGAAATTGCTTTCGCCCGGCTTGAAAAAGGCAAGATATATTCGATCTCCGCTGGTTGTTCTTGTCACCGGCACAACCGGCGCTGTAAAAGAGGATGTTTGGGAAAGTATGGCGTTAATGGCATTAATAAGCACTCCTGAAAGCGCATCAGGATTTTCCGCTTCAAAATGGTATTTGCCGTATTCCTTGTCACTTGTATTATAAAGGTTCAGGTTGCCGTTGCCGTTGTTTGAAGCATTTTTAAGATATGCATTGCTTTCGTCATTTCCCATGAATCCTATTGTATAGGTCATTACATTCTGAAAGCCTGGCTGATACCCCACAACATCGCGTGAATAAAGATCATAGGCAACATCATCAAGATAAGTGCTGCCGTTTTGATTTACCGGAATCGTCATCTCGACTCCATCAATTGTAATTGTTTGCGTTACGTCTAAGCCGTCTCCATCGTAATCAGAAGTAATCCCCTGGTCCTCGGAAGAGACACCTGATGTGATGACAATAACAAAACTTTTCTGGCAATATTCCTCCACTGCTACAACAGGCACAGTAGCAGACTTGGGAGACGCATAAACCACGCCAATACTTGCAAGGCCCTCTGCAAGGGGCGAGTAATCAAACGTTCCAAGATTATTGATATTATTTTCAAAATTTGGTTCAACCGTACCATCCACTTGATATACAAAACCAATCGGCTGAACACTACTTGCACCCTTGGCACCTGCTGCAAATGCATAAATACCGAAATATGCTCTTCTTTGAGTCAGCTCAGCAACCGTAAAGATCGCTTTTTTGGCATAATAAAACCGTGATTTATCCGGCAGATCAGTTCCGTCGCCCGCATAGCTGCCGTAAAACAACCAGTTAAGATAATTTTTGGAATATCTGAATATTTCTGCGTTGTCTATAACCCCGTCAACCTTAATCGAGGAAGGTTCAAAAGGTAAAGTTATGCTGCGGCTATTTATTGTGATTTCATTCGTGGTGGAAAAAAAACCATGGAGTTCGACAGGATCGGGTGTGAGATCAACCAGAATGGGCCTGATATAATATTTGTTCGTTGCGGCTTCATCAATAACGTAGCCCTGTTCATTGGTAAATCCATTGGTTGTACTGCCATCGCCCCACTGCAATTCCTCTGATTTATCTGCTGTACCATTACCTTCATCTATTGTACCATCACCATCATTATCAATTCCGTCAGTGTGAACATCAGGCGTGTAGTCAACGCTGTTATCATAATCGTCGTGCCAGATAGCATGCTCCATCTCGGCACCATTATCAAGCAGCAGCACTATATTGGGAGGCACATTATCTGCTGACACCTGGAACATGCAGGTATCATCGGATAAAACCGGTTTGCCTGCCAGAATAAAGAAAACAAACAAAATCAAAATAATTTTTATCGATTTTATGGAAGTTCTCATTATATATTTCTCCTCAGTTGGATATATGATTTTTTTTAAAGCCCTATTCGGTAAAATCCGGCTTCAACAGTACTAGCTCCGTTGTTTGGACCTGTAGCGCTAGATTCAAGTTCATAAATTATGGCAAAAATTGTCCCTGCGGAATATCCTGAGCCTGCTGGCATTTGGACTTTTCCAAGGTATGTCACATTTCCGTTAACCTGTAATTTGTCTGATAATGAATATTTTGCACCGGGATCATCAGGATCAGGAAAAGATAATGGCGCGTCTTCGTCTAGATTGTTTGTGTTATATAAATCAGTGTTAACAGCAACATAATGAGTTCCTGAATCAGCAGCATAAAATACCATTTTGTTTATTTTATCGTTGCCGGAAATCTGGATTTCTATAGTTGATGTTGTTGTTGCAAAAATACCTATAACAGTTAATAACATCAGAAATATTATCGCTATGACCAGCACCGAGCCTTTTTCATTGTTTAAAAAAATGGGCTTTTCTTTCATTGCAAATGTCCTTAAATATCAGCCTTGATTCTATTGAGGATGACCTGTCTTGTCGTTCCCCTTTGCTGCCATTGCACATATACTCTTATATGTTTAGCATTGGCTGCGGGTTCATCCACGGCGATGTTCCATAATATATCATACTGGATACCGGTTGCGCCGCTACCTGTTTGAGATCCATCCGGATTAGCGGTATCATCTAAACCACTGGTTCCATCGCCGATATAATTATCCGGCATCGGCTCATCACCATCATCATCATCAAGGTCTGTATTATCATAGGCAAGGCCCACCAGTTCTTCCATTTTATTCTGGGCAAAACTTGTCGCCTCGGTTAACCCGCCGGCATAAGAGTTCCCCTGCATGGCGGATATCTGCATTTTTGCAACGCCGAGAATGCCAATCGCCAGAATTGTTATGGCAATCATGACCTCTATCAGCGTAAAGCCTTTTTGATTTTTTTGTATTATGGTGTTCATAGGCCCATGTTCCTGCATTTTACAGTTGTGGTTAACAGCCGACGCCGAAAATTGTCAGTGTAGGGTCCCCAGTTCGTCTCCTCACTAGGTCTTGCATACGTTCGATCACCACTGTCAAAATCTTTATCCCCCCGTTCAACTCTTGCCAGCAGGGTTATTTGAACGCTTCTGACAAGTGCAGGGTCCGGCGTCAAGGTTTTTGATCCATCTAAGAGTGTATAAAAAAATTCCAGGGCGTCAATGTTTTCAGATACCGCCCGTTTCGTACTCGCAGAAGAACCTACTTGTCGACCCAGATCGTTTCTACCATCTCCATAAGCATCATAAATTTCATATTTTATTGTTTTTAGCTCTCCTGTTTCATCTGTTGTGCCGTCGTTGTTATTGTCGTCACCATCGTCATCCGCCACAATGGTAAACTCAATAGTGCTATTATTATTTCCATCCACGACAGCAATAGTAATACCAGCGCCAGCAGAACCACCATAAGGATCATACCCGGCCATCCTGATTTCCCGCACCATCATATCCATTCCAGCTCTCAAATTCTGCTGCATGGCAGCCACGTTTTCCTGAACAACATAGCTTTTCTGCTGAGACTGAAACGATACAAAAAGAGCCGTTGAAATAATCCCGGTTATGGCCATTGTGATCAATATCTCGATTAACGTAAAACCGTGCTCTTTTAATGTAAGATTATTTTTATTTATTTTTAATTCCATGTTGTCCCACCATCATTGTTTGTTGTAATTTTCACATTCCCGGCTGTTGATAAGGCGACTCTATAATATCTTGAATGATTATTTTGAAAATAAACACTTCCCAATGCGGTGCAGGGCAATCCACGTGAATTATAGCCGGCAGTAGTATTGCCTGTAAGACCAATAATATCATACAGAGATACATTTTTAGGCATGTTTACCTGAGCCAGAACCTGCTCATCTCCATCTCTGATCTGATTGTCAGCTATTCCCGGGTTTATGTCTGTTCCTCCATCATCTACAAACACCTGATAGCTTCCTTTTCCACCGGCAGGGGCATACGCCTCGCTTGTAAATTTAATTAAAACATCCGTATTTCGCTTCACTGCCTCTACTTTAGCCTTCTGCATATTGGAATACAAATCCCTGGCTGCTGCTTTTAATCTGTAATTGGGCAGCCATTTCATAGCAGAAGGGATTGAAATGGCGCTTAGAATACCGATCATGCCGATAACTATCATCACCTCTATAAGTGTAAACCCTGAATTTCTGCATACTTTTTTGCGCATTATTTCATCCTCCTGGCATATTCCATATGATGCAATATATATGCCAAGTTCGATTAATGTAAATGTTTTCCTGAGTGGTAACGTCGGCTTTATCATAAAATAGGGACTTCCTCTTTGTCAAGAAAAGCATAAAAATGTCAGGCCTGTAAAAATATTGATACCGATGATTTTTGCCGGTTACTGCACCAAATCTAAAACGTTGAAATAAAATAAAAAAACATTTTTAGGGAAGAGTTGTCAACCATCGATCAGCACTTACAACTATAATATTGCCATGCTCTTTTATATAATTTTTGCGGGTATTTGATCTGGAAAAGAAAGCTCGCCACATGTCAAAGGATGTAAATGCTAAAGTTGTTTTTCCAATTTGTCTAATTTGTCTAGTACCGGCACTATCAATGTCAAGATTCTGCTATTTCCCTATAATTTTTCCAGCTCAACACCTTTGCTGCTGTCCTTTTATAATTTTTTAAGCCGCCATATATTAAAAATAAATTTTCTTTTGAAAGCCTACTCAAATTTCCAAAATACTTTAACCCTTTAAAGAAATC
>JAUWQK010000247.1 GCA_030611115.1 Deltaproteobacteria bacterium | reverse complement strand
CAAATATGGCTTCAAAATGTGCTTTTTCCTAACAGTCTTCAGCCTTCAGCCTATCCACCTGAGTAGTTACAACTGGTTATGCCATAAAAGTACAGTTTCAGAATTGGTCAGGTGATAATAAGGAAATGCTTTACAAGTTTGGGGCGGTCACGAGGAGCGTTCTATACAATATGCCGTCATGAGAGGAGAAAAGAGCTGAACGATGGGAAAGAAAAAAGACACAAAGAAAGAGGTTGAAGATGAAATACAACAGATCATAACGCGATTAAAAACATGTGATGAGACGAAGGATATTGATCATGAAGCCGAAGCAAGCATGATGGAGACTTTGATCGCTATCGGGAAACCCGCCGTTCCGTCATTGATAGAATTGTTACAGAATCATGACACATGGATGAGCAGTGCGTTTGCTGCTGATGTCTTGGGAGAAATTGGTGATATACAAGCGATTGAGCCATTAGCAGATGCCCTGGAAGATTTTGAACTCGGAGAACATGCGGTTAGAGCTCTCAAGAAATTCGGTTCTGCGTGTATTTCGGACGTGATACAACGAATTGAATATAGGATCGCTCACCCTATTGAGACGGGGACATCACTCGATCTGATTACATCGCATACGTTAAAGGTTCTTGGCGACATACACTGTGAACAATCAAGTCATTTTTTCAACAATTTATTGGACGATTATATCTCGGAAATGCCTGATGAGACGTTTGATCCCACAACACGTGAGTGGAAATACAGGAATGTCGATTTTTTTCATCTCCTGGACTGTATGGTGAGACAACAAAATAAAAGTGCCATCCCGCATATCAGGAAGGCAAGAGATTGCTTCCCGAAAGAGTATACCGACTATATAATTTGTCAGATTGCAATTGGGAGACTTAAGAAAGGGAAGGTGGAGGGGTATCTTCCGATGGAAGCTATGGAAATCGCAATGCCATCCGGAATGATTATGGATGTATTATCCGGAGGGCAATATGATTGGAAGGATCGAGTTGACGAAGAGTATGGTGAATATTTCGATGAGGATGAAGAGTAAAAGAACATGGGGGATTCTTGGCAAAGAAAATAACGGCATAACTATGTTGTTGATTGGATGCGGGGAACTTTGGTGGCGCTGACAGAGCAATTATATTACTTATGCGCAAGAGCTGATTGATGGGTTAGATATAAGAAATGAGCTTTCACATGATTATAGCGGTGAAAAATTTGAACATTTGGAGCAGAAATTAAGAGAAGAAACCTTTGTTGCATTAGAAAAACTGCACCTCTTTTTTGTAAATGAAAAAGCAAATGGTTAGGCCCAATTATTCCATGAATAAAAAAGAAAAAAATGCTTTTGGACTTACAGATAGGGATATTAAAACATTACAGGATATTTTTAAAAAACATCCCGAACTAAAAAATCATATTGATAGGGTCGGATTGCCTTTTTATGAAAAATTGGTGGGGGGAGGAACAGATGCCTGTAATGGCCGTCCATGACATTCTACGCCTGTGCGAATTCCACAAACAAATGGATGAAACGGTTCTAAAGGCTTATGGATAAAAAATTAAAACTCGCATACTCAACCTGTCCAAATGATACTTTTATTTTTTATGCGCTTGCTCACAATGCGATTGACTGCGGCGAACTTAAATTTGAAATCAAACTCGCAGATGTAGAGACGCTGAATCAGCATGCAAGGGCAGGGGTTTATGATATTTCAAAATTGTCTTTTGCCGCCATCGGTCATCTTGTCGAAGAGTATGGTCTTCTTAGAAGCGGTGCAGCGCTTGGAAGGGGTTGCGGCCCTCTTTTAGTGGCAAAGCCCGGGTTTGACATTGAACAGCTTTCCTCAAAAAAAATAGCGGTACCCGGCATGTGGACCACAGCATGCATGTTGCTTGGCCTTTATCTTTCTAAAAATCCTGAAGCAGTTCCAATGCCCTTTGAACAGATAATGCCGGCAATACAAAAGGATGAATACGACTGCGGTGTTATAATTCATGAAGGCAGGTTTACCTATGAAGAATATGGACTTGTCAGACTTATTGACCTGGGAGAGTGGTGGGAAGAAAAAACATCACTTCCAGTTCCTCTGGGAGGTATTGTTGTTCGAAGGGATATAACATCTTCGATCACAAGAAAGATAGAAGATTTAATACGATCAAGCGTGGAATATTCCTTTAATCATAGAAATGAAGCAGATAATTATATTAAAAAATATGCGCAGGAAATGTCCCCAGAGGTAATCCGTCAGCATATAGACCTTTATGTTAATGATTTTACCCTGAATTTAGGGAAAGAAGGAGAAGAAGCAGTTAACACGCTATTTAGAATGGCAAGGGATAGTAAGATGCTGCCTGAAAGCAAGTCTCCATTATTTATTAATTCAGGTGGATAGCCTTCCACCTTCAGCCTTCAGCCTTCAG
>JAUWQK010000235.1 GCA_030611115.1 Deltaproteobacteria bacterium | reverse complement strand
AATTTTGAAACTTCAATAGCCTCTTTAAGGTTCAGGGTACCGCTATATAGTGCCCTTCCGGTAATAACACCAACTACCCCGACCTCTCTTAAAGGCATTAAATTTTTTATATCCTCTATTGTTGAAACACCGCCCGAAGCAACTACCGGTATTGATACAGCCTCTGCCAGGCGTCTGGTTTCTTCAATATTCGGCCCTGTTTGCATACCATCTCTATGTATGTCGGTAAAGTTTATCACTGCAACACCACAATCTTCAAATCGCTTTGCCAGATCAACGGCTTTAACCTGTGTTGTCTCGGTCCATCCCTCAATAGCAACAAATCCGTTTCGAGCATCTATCCCAACAATAATCTGACCTGGAAATGCCTTGCAGGCATCTTTAACCAGACCGGAATTCTTAATTGCCTCGGTTCCGATAATTACCCTTTTTACCCCGATATCAAGGAACATGGTTATTGTCTCTTTATCCCTTATTCCACCTCCAACCTGAATATGGGCGTCAACGCTTTCAACTATTTTTTTGATTGAATCAAAATTTTGAGGGCTTTTTTTAAAGGCACCATCAAGATCAATTACATGAATAATTTCAGCGCCTTCCGACTCCCATTTCTTTGCCATAGCCGCAGGATTATCAGAAAAAACTGTTTCTTCATCCATACGCCCCTGAAGGAGTCTGACACATCTACCGTTTTTTATATCAACTGCAGGTATAATAATCATAGTTTGGGAAATGTCTGAAGCACATCTTCAAGACCTGAGACAGCCATCTCTTCTGCGGTAATCCAGCTTCCCTTTCTTCTTAAAAATGTGCCGATTTTAAAAAGGTTTTCGCTTAATGGACGCTGGGTTTCATCAAAATGACCTACCCACAACATACTGCCTTTTGAAACATCTATAAGATGAATATCAAATGCAACAGAAGCGGGCGAATCAACTGAATACCGCGTCCCTACCCTATCCTTGAATCGATAAACATGCCCTACCAGTATTGCATCGGCGTAAAGAGCACGCCCGATTTTAACTAATATATCACGTTCCAGTAAATCACTTTTATCTTCCGCCAGCAAAACCGACATAGCCCCCTGAGCCTGGCCGGGAGGTATAAGCTCAAAATCTTTACGGCTTTTAATTATAGAAATCAGGCGATCTGTAAGAACATCAACTGCAAACGTTTCCACATCTCCTGTAGAAAAAACATTGCCGCATAAAGGGCACCTGACATTAACATTTTTACCATATAAAGTTGATAAATCTTTAAAAGGCAAAATCAATAATTTTTCTATACCGGATTTTACTGCGGGTGTTTCAGGAATGATCACATCAGATTTGCAGGCAGATAATAATAAAATTAACGTAATAATACCGATTCCAACCAGGCTGCGCAGATTATCATGATGTATTTTCTTTGTCATAAAAGAATCAGTTACTTCTTTTTAGGAATGTTTGGCATAAAATTCGGGTGAAAAATCATGCTAACCGTTTACAGTTGCCGGTTAACAGTTCACAGTTTTTCAAATGGACTCTGCAACGGCTGAAACCTTTTGCCGTAAACCGTGAACCGTAAACCGTTAAACTGTTATCACAATGTACCTTTTGTAGAACGCACATCTGTAATACGTTCATCAAAAGAAACGGCTTGATCCAGCGCCCTGCCGACAGCCTTGAAAATTGATTCTATAACATGATGCTCGTTTTCGCCGTAGCTGACATTTATATGAAGATTCATTCCCCCCATAGTAGAAAATGCCCTGAAAAATTCCTTTGCAAGGGAAGAATCAAACTTACCGCCCGTGGTTTTTAGATTTGGAATATTAAATACCAGATAAGGCCGCTTTGATAAATCAATTGCAACAGATGCCAAAGCATCATCCATAGGTGTTACAGAAAAGCCATACCTCTTTATCCCCCTCCTGTCGCAGAGAGCTCTATCAAATGCATCTCCCAATACAAGCCCGACATCTTCAACTGTATGATGAAAATCGACTTCAATATCTCCTTTGGCAGATATGCATAAATCAAAAAAACCATGAACAGCAAAAAGCGTAAGCATGTGATCAAAAAAGGGAATCCCAGTTGAAATCTCATGGTTGCCCTTACCGTCCAGATTCAATTTAATATTGACAACTGTCTCTTTAGTCTTGCGATCAACCTCTGATGTTCGTTCCATTCTCATATCTGCAATCCTTCGTGATTATAACCTTAGGGCTCGCTGCTTGTGTGCTGTTTAATGAAATAATCCAACTCGGATATTTGATTATTATCAAGCTCATCAAATTTAATACTATGCCGTCTCATTTTTAAAGAGCTGAAATATATTTCATTAATTATTTCAAAATCAGAAATTGTTTTACATGGTAATTTTTTCATATGAAAGCCATTGTGCGCAAGAATTATATCTAATTCAACAGCTTCTTTTATCTGATTTTCCCCAACAAGATATTGAAAGGCAAGGCCTCCTTTGCTTATATCAATAATTTCCCCAAGCTCTTCATAAGAATCAGACTTTAACAAAGCAAAAGAAAGATCTTTAACTTTAAAACGTGTAAATTTTCTCTTTTCAACTTTGATAGTTTTCCTGTCTATATTCTCCATAACAGAACTCCTATGTTAAATTATATGTAGCTGCTCAGGTGGATAGACTGAAG
>JAUWQK010000026.1 GCA_030611115.1 Deltaproteobacteria bacterium | reverse complement strand
CAGAAGAGATATAAGTATGGTCAAAAAATTTCTGATAAGGAAATGTCTCAACTTCAATTGGAAAATCATGATATTTTGCCTAATTGGAATTACACGATTCGGCCAACAAAAATGTGAAGTTATTTATTGTTGACTCCTTACTAAAAAATCGCCATATTGTAAGGCTAATTTTTTCTTCTCCTGAGGAGCAAACCACATCCTTCGAACGTCTGTTATGTCAACTCCTCCCCATCGGAGGTTGGCTGATCGCAAGTAATACTCTTCAGTTTCTGTTTCATTATGCTGTACAGATTGCAACATCTTACCAGTGGTTACAATAAAGTCCCTTTTAATCAAACGAAACTCCCAGTCTTCCGCTAAATTTTTAGCCCATTCACAGGCAACTGAGGCATTATTTTTTATGATAGCATTCAATGTGCTCCCCCAACCCAGCCAACATCTTTTCAGCCTCTTTCTCCAACGCCCGAAATTCCTTTAACAGCCCATCTGCTGGTTTGGGCGGCTGGTATTTATAAAAATACTTATTGGGCAGTATTTCATAACCCAGATGGGGGCTGTCCTGCCAGCGGATAATGGGTTTACCGATCTCACGCTTCAAGAATTCCTCAATATCCTCGCCGTATTGGATATATTCATAGTCCGAAACATAATGACGGTGGGTAAATTCAGCCGCAACCTCCAGCCCTTTAATAAAGGCATTGATCGCCCTGTTCTTCTCTTTGGCTGTTGTGAGGTCTTCCGTCAGATTGGTGATCTCTTCGGCAAAGGCATCCTTCACCTCTTTTTCAAATATTTTCACGAAGCTCTTTTCCGGGCCGAGGGTGAAGCTGATTTCCCGCTCAACCCTATTTAGCTTCAAATGGATGCGAAAATCAAGGTCAGACTCGTAAAATTGCTGTTCTTTCTTGATGTTGGCCGGTGTAAATGCCTTGGCCGGAGCTTCCTTTTTCCGCCCACATAGCTCTCATATGGATATTTTTCCTTCCCTCTCTCACATGAGGGACTAGCAGAACGTTCTCAACTTTTAAAGTTTCAGTCATGAGTCAACTCAGGGTTTACATTTTACCTTATCACTTCTTCCCTTCATCAATCAAGCTTTCAAGAGAAAGTCAAAAGCCTCTTTTTTTTATACGGAATTTACAGGATTGGCTGGATTTTTTTGTTGTTGCAATTTCAATGAATCATCGTGCGCTTGCCCATGAAAATCATTTTTTCATATGCGTGATAATTTTACTTGTCAGGGCAAATTATCTAGATAATATTCCTTCTTTATGAAACAAATTAAGAAAAGGATATTAGACAGGAGCGAAAGCGGTTTCTTGGGGGACGAGGGGACCGGTTTAAAAAAATTGAATCGCAAAAAATCGAACAAGATCAACAGGTTATCGCCAGCTTGATACGATGGTAGCATAAGATTTACGAATAGTCGTGAACTACACACTTAGATCTTTAAAGAAATATATTGAACTTATTAACTTTATAATGCTATTTAATAAATAAATTAGAGCCCTTCGGGCGAGCTCTTGGCTGATAAGCTTAACAGCCACGTCTATGCGTGGTTCATTATATACTGATAGTTTTTAACTTGCTAATAAAATTGCCAAAAAATGAGATTAAGCAAAAAACAACAGGATCTTTTGCAACGACTTCCAGGCATTGACTTTATTCTCGAAAATGCAAAGGATGAACCTTTCTTCGCAAATATTCCGAAATCCGTTCTTGTCCGTTCAGCGCGTTCTGTTGTTGAAGACCTTCGCACAGATATCATTAATGGAGGCAAAGAGATAATTGATGAAAGTCCGGATTTAAGCTTACTGCTTGAAAAGATTAAAGACAGCGTAAAAAATATCATGCAACTGAATCTTAGGCGTACCATTAATGCAACAGGTATTATAGTTCACACAAATTTGGGGAGATCATTGCTTCCGGCTGATGCTGTTAAAAATCTTTCGGAAATAGCCGGCAGGTATTCCAACCTTGAATTTGATTTGTCAAAAGGTATCCGCGGTTCACGATATAGTGCGGTCGAGGATATATTATGTGAAATCAGCGGTGCTGAAGCCGCAATGGTCGTAAACAACAATGCCGCTGCCGTACTTCTTTGTCTGGACACAATAGCCAAAGAAAAAAAAGTTATAGTGTCAAGAGGGGAGCTTGTTGAAATCGGTGGATCATTTAGAATACCTGATGTAATGGCAAAAAGTGGTGGAATTTTAAAGGAAGTTGGAACAACAAACCGTACCCATCTTAGAGATTATGAAAGAGCTGTTGAAAGTGATACCGGTCTTTTATTAAAGGTACATAAAAGCAATTATAGTGTGGTTGGTTTTACTGCCGATGTCTCTCTAAAGGAGCTTGTTGAACTTGGAAAAAAATACAGGATTCCTGTAATGGAAGATCTGGGCAGCGGAACTTTTATAGACTTTTCAAAATATGGCCTGTTAAAAGAACCCACTGTCCAGGAATCCGTGTCAGCAGGAGCGGATATTGTAACTTTCAGCGGAGATAAGCTTCTTGGCGGCCCGCAGGCTGGAATAATGGTGGGTAAAAGAACTATCATTGATCAAATAAAACAAAATCCTCTTACCAGAGCGCTTCGAATAGACAAGCTGACCCTTGCGGCTCTTGAAAGCACCCTTCGTCTGTATAGAGATCCTGAAAAGGCGATTGAAAATATTCCGACTCTCCGAATGTTAACCCTTCCACTTGAATATATCGAAAAAAAAGGAAAAACGCTTTTAGACATGTTGAAAAAACTAAAAAACTCAGACATGTCTGTTAAGTTATTCAAGCTTTCTTCCCGTGCTGGCGGTGGATCACTGCCCCTTTTAGAGCTGCCCAGCATATGTGTGGGCATCAAAATCAATGGAATGTCCGTTAATGCTGTTGAAAAACACATGCGGGAAAACACACCCCCTATAATAGGAAGAATAGAAGAAGACTATTTTATAATGGATCTCAGAACCATAAATAACGATGAGTTTTCGATTATTGAAAATGCTTTAAGCAAAATGCCAGGAAAGGCTTCATAATGACAGGAAGTCAGCAAAAATTATATATTGACAGGGATTCTGCCAGACAATTTTTAGTCTATAAAACAGATTCTAAAATCCCTGACATTAAATATGGTATTAAAAGTGGTATTAAATATGACGCTGAATTTTCTGCAAGTCAGACTGGTCTTTCAGATAAATTTCCCGGTATGCTTACAGGCAAAGAATTTATAGACCATGCTCTTGCCAAACTTAATTCTTCATTAAAATTCGGTGCTATGGTTATCCGTATTGACAATATATTTCATAGTAACGAAGAATCCGTCAAAGAGAATGCACCGGAACTACTTGTAAAAGTTGCTAAAATTATTGACTCAATCTGCAAAAATGAGAAAGGCCTGTGGGGTCAGATAGGCTATGATATGCTTGGCTGGTTTTGTTTTGAAAAAAATGACAATTCCTGCATGGAGCTTGCCCATAAAGTACAAAAAGATATTGAAGAACTTCTCAATGAAACAATTAGCATAGGCATGGCATTTTATCCGACTACCAATTTTAATAAGCACCAAATACTGGATAATGCACTGAAAGCTCTTGATCATGCTGCATTTTTTGGCCCAAACAGCGCTGTTGCCTTTGATGCCGTGAGTTTAAATATCAGCGGTGATAAATTGTACCAGAAAGAAGACATTAATAGCGCAATAAATGAGTTCAAGGCAGGACTTGTGCTTGATCCTTTAAATGCGAATATCCATAACAGTCTGGGGGTCTGCTATGGTGTTTCAGGTTCTTTTGAAAAAGCAAAAGAAGAATTTGAAGCAGCTATCTGGCTTGACTCCAATGAAAGCATGGCTCTATACAACGCAGGATTGGCAAATCTGTTAATGGATAACAAAGAGAAGGCGCTGGAACTCTTCCTTGAAGCTGAAAGCATTGTAGAAAATGTATTTGAGGTGGAATTTCAACTAGGAAAGCTTTATCTTGAATCAGGCAAACCTGAAAAAGGCAAGAAACATCTGGAAAAAGCGGTTGGTTTAAAGCCTGAATCAGGACCTGCTTTTCGTTGTCTCGGCGATTGCAATAAAGCAATCAACAAGATTGATGAAGCAATTGCATCTTATAAAAAAGCCATAAAACTTAACCCCAATGATGCTGATTCTCTTTCAACCCTTGGATATCTTTTTGAGATTAAAGACGAAGACGCCGAAATTGCAACTATATTCTGCCGGCAAAGTGTCGAAATTTCTCCCGATAACGGCCTGTTCAGGCACAGGCTTGGAAGGCTTTATTTTAAACAAAATCAATATGAAGATGCCTTGAAAGAGTTTCAAAAAGCAAACGATTTAGGTTGTGACTCAATTGAATTTATTCACAAATTAAATAAACCAGGCAGCTCATCATGAAAGATATTATCCTGAACATACTGCAACAAAGCATAGAGGTTAAAGACAGGTTTATAAAAAACAATATAGATCTTATTATAAAAGGCGCTGACATGATAGCCATGAACATTGCCTCCGGCCACAAAATTCTTATTTTCGGCAATGGTGGAAGCGCGGCAGATGCCCAGCATATTGCGGCGGAATTTGTAAACCGTTTTCAAATTGAACGCCCGCCTCTCCCCGCCATTGCCCTGACAACCGACACATCAATAAT
This sequence comes from Deltaproteobacteria bacterium, assembly GCA_030611115.1. Next base: position 5,198 of record JAUWQK010000026.1, on the reverse strand, counting down.
AACAAGCATCGGCAATGACTATCATTTTGATGAAATATTTGCCAAGCAGGTAATGGCTCTGGGCAAAAAAGACGATATTGCTATTGGTATCAGTACCAGCGGCAATTCGAAAAATGTAATTAAAGCAATAAATACAGCAAAAAACATGGAGCTTTTAACAATAGGAATGACAGGTAACGGCGGGAAACTGGCTGAATGTGCTGATCTGGTATTTTCCGTTGAATCCGGCACAACTGCAAGAATTCAAGAGACACATATAACTTTGGCTCATATTCTTTGCGAACTTGTTGAAAGAACTCTATTCCTTCAATAAGGAACGGAGACGAAACAACTTCCCCAAGTAGGCGCATAGATTTGGGTCAAATTTGTTCGATCACAAATCACAAAAGTTGATGGAATAGCAGGCTATTTTTATATTTTTGTGATTTGAGATCGGGCAAAGGTGGCCTGAAGCCGTGATGCATAGTTGGGGAAGTTATTTCGTTCCCGTTCCTAAAGGACGGTAAAGCGAAAATGCCACGATCATTTAAACCTATAGACTTAAGCCAATTGCGAACCTATCCTCTGTCTGAAAGAAAAAGCAAAGTATCCTCAGATGATTTTGCAAAAACCTGGGTAAAAGGATCTTGTATTAATGATTTCCTTGATAATCTGCCGAACATTCTTGCCGGCAGCCATATAAATGCGGTCATTTCTTCTATTGTAAGCGCTTTTGAAAAGAAAAAAACAATAGTATTCGCCATGGGCGCTCATGTCATAAAAACAGGTTTGAACCCTATTATTATTGACCTTATGGAACGCGGGGTTGTTACAGCAGTTGCGATGAACGGAGCATGCATAATTCATGATTTAGAAGTCGCCATGACAGGAAAAACATCTGAAGATGTTGCTGCATCAATTGGAAACGGAAGTTTCGGAATGGCTCATGAGACATGCTCCTTTTTATGTGAAGCCATAAAAAAAGCAGGGAAAAAATCAATGGGACTCGGGGAAGCTGTCGGACAATCCATCAATGAAAACAAACTGCCCCTTATGGATAAAAGCATACTTGCCGCCGGCTATCGCCTGGGCATCCCTGTAACCATCCATGTTGCTATTGGAACAGACATTATTCATATGCACCCTGAATTTGATCCCAAAGAGACTGGTGGAGCAACCCATAGAGATTTCAGGACATTTGCATCGATAATCGCCACAATTGAAGGCGGAGTTTACATGAATATTGGATCCGCTGTAATACTGCCGGAGGTTTTTTTAAAGGCAGTAACTCTGGTACGAAATCTTGGCCATAATCTGGAAAACTTTACCAGCGTTAATATGGATTTCATAAGACATTACCGCCCAATGACTAACGTTGTTAACCGGCCCACAGCAAAAGGGGGGCAGGGTTTTAACCTTGTAGGCCATCATGAAATAATGCTGCCGCTTATCGCAGCAGGTGTGATTGAAAAGTTATAGACTTAAGTGCCTAAAGTGCGCTAAAGTATATTAAAGTGCCTAAAGTTAAGGAATGCGCCTTCGTCGCTCCAATTTTAACTTTTTCTGGTTATCAATCAGCACGCCGAAGGCGTACCACAACTTTAGGCATTTTAGCTCACTTTAGGCACTTAAAACAGGGTACCCTTGAAAACTATATAATCAAGCCCCCTCCTCTGGAGTGGTAATTTGACTTGTCAGTATAATCAGGAGAAAGTTACATGCCTATTTATGAATATCATTGTAATAACTGTAACAAAAATTTTGAGTGCCTGGTCTTTGGAAAAGAAAAGCCGATTTGCCCTGCATGCAAAAATAAGAAAGTAAGCAGAATTTTATCTGCATGCGGCTTTGTCAGCAAGGGGGGCGGTGGTGAAACTGTCAAAACATCTGCTTCAGATTCATCATGCAGCGGATGTACGGCAACAAGTTGTTCGAGCTGTGGTCTTTAATGAAAAAAAATATTAAAATAGGAACAAGGGGGAGCAAACTGGCTCTCTGGCAGGCAAACTGGGTAAAATCCACTCTAATATCTATAAACCCTTCTCTTTCCGTCGATCTCTTTATTATAAAGACAAAAGGGGACAAAATTCTGGACGTACCCCTTGCCATGGTCGGCGGCAAGGGCCTTTTTGTAAAGGAAATTGAGGAGGCTCTTTTAGATGGGCGAATAGATCTTGCTGTTCACAGCATGAAAGACATGCCCGCAGAAATACCCACGGGCCTGTGTATAGGTGCGGTGCCCGAGCGCGAAACGCCCAATGATGTTCTTATTTCTAAAAATGGTCTTCTCTTCTCTGAACTCACAAGCGGCAGCAGAATCGGCACCAGCAGTCTTCGCCGCTCTGCCCAACTACGACATGCACGGCCGGATATCGTTATCTTGCCTTTAAGGGGCAATCTTGATACCCGCCTAAAGAAGCTCGAAACAGAAAATATGGATGCAACAATCCTGGCTGCCGCCGGCGTTAAACGCCTTAATTATGAAAGCAGAATAACAGAATATCTTGATGAAAATATAATGCTGCCGGCTGTCGGTCAGGGAGCTTTATGTATTGAAATCAGGGAAAACGATGCAGCAATAGAACCAATAGTTACAACTTTGGATCATCAAAAAACAAGGTCTGCGGTTATTGGTGAACGGGCCTTTTCAAACTGCCTTGAGGGAGGATGCCAAGTCCCTATAGCCGCCTATGGTAAAATTGAAAAGAATATATTTACTCTGAGCGGGCTTGTTGCTGATATTGATGGAAAAACCATTTTAAAGAAAACCCTGTCGGGCCCTGTTGAGCAATCCGAAAGCATTGGTGTTAAACTTGCTGATAGCCTTATTTCTATGGACGCCAAAAAAATACTGGAAAACATAAAAGCGGGAACAAATGAAAACTATGAAAGGTAAAGTCTATCTGGTTGGTGCGGGTCCCGGCGATCCAGGATTGATTACAGTAAAAGGACTGGAATGTATTAAACGAGCTGATGTTTTAATATATGACTATCTCGCCTCACCAACTCTATTAAAATACGCTTCAAAGAATACTGAAATAATCTATGTCGGGAAAAAAGGCGGAGATCATACTCTGTCCCAGGATGGAATTAATTCTCTTATAGCCGAAAAGGCTGACAAGGGTTTTATAGTAACACGATTAAAGGGCGGTGATCCCTTTATTTTTGGACGTGGAGCAGAGGAAGCGGAAGTTTTAATAGAAAAAGGCATTCCTTTTGAGATAGTTCCCGGCGTTACCTCTGCAATAGCGGCTCCTGCATATGCCGGAATTCCTCTGACTCACAGAAAATTTACGGCTACAGTTGCATTTGTATCCGGCCATGAGGACCCAACCAAAGAGGGGTCTAATATCGACTGGTCGGCATTGGCAAAAGGTATTGGAACAATTGTTTTTCTTATGGGAGTAAAAAACCTGCCAAAAATTACAAGTCAGCTCATTAATTATGGGAAGCCTTCTGATACACCTGTTGCCCTTGTTCGATGGGGGACAACGCCCAGACAGTTCTCTGTTACAGGAACCCTTGAAAATATAAATGAACGTGTAAAAAGTATCGGTCTTAAACCGCCGGCTATCATTGTTGTTGGAAATGTTGTTACGTTAAGAAAAAAAATGAGCTGGTTTGAAAATCGTCCATTGATGGGAAAAAGAATTGTAGTAACCCGGGCCCGGGAACAGGCTAGTGACCTGGTTAAACAGCTCTCAGATCTTGGGGCAGAGTGTTTGGAATGTCCTACAATAAAAGTAGTCCCGCCTGATGACTGGAAGCCCCTTGATGCGGCAATTGAAAATATTTCTTCCTATGACTGGCTGGTTTTTACCAGTGTCAATGGTGTAAATTACTTTTTCGAGCGACTTTTTTCAAAAGGTAAAGATGCGCGCGCATTAGGCAAATTAAATACAGCGGTAATAGGGCCTGCAACTGAAAGAAGACTTTTTAAATTTGGATTAAAAAGCGATATTGTACCCAAAAGTTACAGAGCTGAGTCAATTATTGAGGCTTTCGGCAATGAAGATGTAAACGGAAAAAAGATACTCCTGCCACGGGCAAAAGAAGCAAGGCCCATCCTTCCTGTTGAGCTGACAAAGATGGGGGCTGCTGTTGATGAGATAACATCGTATTATACCAAAGAGGTCCCTGATTCTGCCGATCTATTATTGAAACGACTTAAAGAAAACACAATAGATCTTATAACATTTACAAGTTCTTCAACTGTAAAAAACTTTAAAGCTATTTTACCTGACAATATTTTTGAGACTCAGATGAAAGATATAACTATTGCCTGCATTGGCCCCATAACCGCTGATACTGCGAAAAATCTTGGATTTGACGTTCACATTGTTGCAAATTCTTTTACTATACCGGGATTATGTGAAGCTATCTTAAACTATTATAGAAAATAAACTCCGTAACTTCTTCAATAAACATTTCCTTTTGTTTATAGTGAATAGTACGCATTCCCACCGCCTTAGCCCGCTCAATATTGGAATGATGATCATCAATAAATAATACTTTTTCTGGATTAACATTTATTTTTTTAAGCACATATTCAAAACCTTCCAAGTCTTTCTTGCTTAAGCCCGAATGGAATGAATTAAAAACATAGTCAAAATAACGAAAAAAATTGTATCTGTCATTTAATTCATCAAGCCAGTTGGTCTGGTCGCTTAATATTCCAACATAAATACCTTTTTCCCTTAATGAGCAGACAACTTCAAGCATCCAGGGGCGCAAAGTGAAACGAGATAGAATTTCTCCTCTAAGTATCTGGTCCGAACTTTTAATGCCTGTTTGCTGGCGAAAAGCACTCCAGAAATCACTCTCTCCGGCTTTACCGGTAACAAAGCCCAGATCATAGACAATCTTAAATCCTGTTTTGATAACATTAATTGGATCAAGACTGTTTTTCTCGGCAATAGCAACTAAGCCTGCCCTGAATCCTTCCTCGGCCAAAACACCGCCAAAATCAAAAAGCGCAACCTTTATTTCAATTCCCTCATTCACTTGAATTATATAGTGTTTGTCAGAATAATGTTCCGATTGTTTTATAAATATATTAGCAATATCCAATATCGTTGTTGTCTTTATAAAAAAGTCTAATTTTTACGAATCTATCTGCGCAAAAGCTTCAAGTGTGATACATTCAAATCAGGAAACTGTTTGATCGCATTAGATATCATTAAGATAGCTGTAGCTGAACCGCCTATAGACCCCAAAAT
>JAUWQK010000112.1 GCA_030611115.1 Deltaproteobacteria bacterium | reverse complement strand
AATCCAAGTCCTGTGCCCTCATATTCTCGCGTGCTTGATGTATCAACCTGGCTGAAAGGCTTAAAAAGCTTTTTAATATCCTTCTCGGCAATTCCCACGCCGGTGTCTTTTACGAAAAATGTCAAAATAGTGTGCTCTAACGTTTTTTCTGAAGCTTTTACCCCTATTAAAACAACTCCGTCCCTGCCTGTAAACTTCACTGCATTACTTATAAGATTAGTTATAATCTGCTGAAGGCGTAAGGGATCACCTAAAAGAGCCTTTGGTGTATCAAGATCAATATCAACAACTATCTCAATTCTCTTCTCAAAAGCCTTGTTAATGAATATGTCAACCGACTTGTCAATAACCTCATCCAGCCTGAAGGGACGTGTCTCAAACCCCAGCTTATCGGCCTCTATCTTAGAAAAGTCCAGAATATCATTAATGATACCAAGCAGAGAATAGGCCGAAGATTGGATGAGTTCAAGATAATGCTCTGTCTTGGGGGGCATTTCCTCATTCAACGCGAGTTCTGTCGCAGCTATGACTCCGTGCATGGGAGTCCTGATTTCATGGCTCATGTTTGCAAGAAACTCGCTCTTGGCCACTGCGGCAGCTTCAGCAGCTTCCTTGGCTTTAATCAATTCTATCTCTGCACGTTCATGCTCAATAATCTCTTCTTGCAGTTTATTATGAGAGACTTTAATATTTCGATTAAGCTTAAGAATCATAATAATAAAGCCTGTCATAAGAAGGAATGTGATACCTGCAATTAAAATCCAGTACCAGTACTTCCTAAAAACATCAGATAAAGTTATTTTGCCTAAATCCTTGTAATGACCGACTTTCAGCTCTTTTAAACATTCATGTACAGGCTGGTAATTGAGAGGAACAGTCCATCCGCCACAGTTTGCGGCAATAGCTGCAAGAGAGTTTTCCGGCATTTGCAACAATGCAACTGCAACTTTTTTCGCCAAATCATCAGAAGTGTGTTTAAGTTCCGCAAACGGCCATTCCGGATATCCGCGAGTTGAATGCGAAAAAGGCAAATCCGTCTTTTTCCCGCCATGTTGGTGGAACATATAAAAGTCATTAATATCTATTTTGCCTTCAGTTTGCATTCTTTCCAATGTATCGGCCCTGACAGTCCCTGCATCGACCTTTCCATCTCTAACAGCATATATAACTGCGTCGTGAGTTCCTCCGAAGCAAAGTAATTTAAAGTCGTTATATGGATCAATTCCGCTATCCTTTAATTCACGCCATGCCATCCTCCAGCCGCCTAAAGAAGACTCTTCAACAGCCATAAAAGTTTTATTTTTTAGATCACTCAGGCGCTTCATATCGGTTCGATCCTTCTTGCAGAAAATTACACCCCAATACTTTGAGTAATAGCAATAGCCGCTAAGATACCTGTTTATTAATGTTGCGATACGGTTAATTCCATTTTTATATTCCAGCTCAACATAAATCGATGAGTTGGCTAAAACAAAATCTACTTCACCATTTTCAACCGAAGTATATATTTGCTCATGATCAAGGGGTGCAATTTCAAAAGTCATTCCTGGAATATTATCAGAAAGATAATCGGCAGTTGGCGACCATTTTTCCAGGCACCTCTCAGTTCCTCTTTTTGCCAAGACACCTATTTTAACCAGAGCCTCGTCACCAAGACAGATATTACACTTTAGCAAAATCAATGATAATAAAATAAATAACCCGATAATATTTGATCGTTTAATAATCATTTATAAAATGCTTCTTGTTTCTTAAGGCAATGTATATTATATAAATAAAATTGCTCAGGTTCACGGTTCACGGTTCCAGGGTAGAGAGCGATGAAAATTGAACGTTTTGAAGATGTTGAGGCTTGGCAACGGGCACGTGGATTTAACAACTATCTCAAGAAATATGAAGAAATCAAGACAACCAACCGTGAACCGTGAACCTAACAACCTAAAATTTACAATATAATACTATAAAGAGAAGAGCAATAAATATGAGTATCTGGGATCGAAAAAAACCTTCTTTTGGCTTTATTTCTACAAGATTTGCAGGGCTGGACGGAGTTTCGCTTGAAAGTAAAAAATGGGCGGAAGTCCTTACCTCAAAGGGTTGCTCCGTGTATTATATGGCAGGAGAGCTTGATACGGATCCTTCAATTTCTTACCTGGTGCCTAAAGCTCATTTTAAACACGAAGAAATTTTAAAATTATACCAAGCTATATTTGTTGAAAAAAAACGAACTTCTGAAATCAGCAGGAAAATTCAGCAAATAAAAGAAGAACTGAAAGAAGAGATTAAAAAATATCATTCTAAGTTTGGATTTGAAATTCTCATAGTACAAAATGCCCTGGCAATTCCTGTAAATATTCCATTGGGTCTTGCAATAACTGAGTTTATAATAGAAACCGGAATTCCAACAATTGCCCACCATCATGATTTTTTCTGGGAAAGAGATAGATTTAGCAGCCCTGTTGCTTCAGATTATTTAAGATCCGCTTTTCCACCTGTTCATCCTAAGATTCAACATGTGGTAATTAATTCAATTGCAGGACATAAACTTGCCAGTTTTACAGGAGCCAGTTGGACATTAATACCAAATATCGTTGATTTTAAAATACTGCCTCCGAAAATAGATGATTTCAACAGAGACCTGAAAAAAGAAATCGGCCTTGATGATGACGCTTTTCTTGTCCTTCAACCAACAAGGGTTGTTTCAAGAAAAGGAATAGAAATATCATTAGAGCTTGTAAAAAGGCTTGATTATCCTAAGGCTTCTCTTGTGATAACTCACAAAGCCGAAGATGAAGGGCAAGATTATTTAATGCGGATAGAAGAATTCGTAAAACTAATAGATGTTGACCTTAAAATAATCTCGGACAGGATAGGCTTTGAAAGAGGCTTTGACGAAAATGGCAGGAAAATCTTTACATTATGGGATGTTTATCAACATGCGGATCTTATAGCTTATCCGTCAGTATATGAAGGTTACGGCAATGCATTCGTCGAATCAATCTATTTCAGAAAACCTATAGTGATTAACAGGTATTCAATTTTTGTAGCTGACATAGAACCAAAAGGTTTTGATGTTATTTCTTTTGATAACTATATAACAAAACAGACAATAAAGAAAATTAATGATCTTCTAAACGATTCTGAACAAATGGCTCAGGTGGCTGAAAAAAATTATATGCTGGGATGGCGTTATCTTTCATATGAAATGCTGGAAGAAAAGATAGAACAATTGTTGATTAATCATTATGGATCATGACAAATTTAGGAATTTAGGGATTTAGGAATTGAAGGTATTTTATTGATTTTAATTCCCTAATCCCTAAATTCCCCAATCCCTAAATCCCTAAATTCCCATCTTAAAATGATTTTATAGCCTCTTCTTTTGTGTCAAAAATTTCAATTATTCGATCAATTCGAACAAGCTCGAACAGCCTGCGGACCGGTTCTTGTACTCCGCACAGCTTGAGATTTCCATTTGAACTCTTCAACTGCCTGAGGAAAGATAGCAGGGTTCCGCATCCGGAACTGTCCATAAATTTTATTTGACTTATTTCAAACACAACCTTGTTGTTTTTTTCAAGTATGGGAGCCGTGGCTATTTTAAATTCTTCAGCATTGCTTGCATCCAGAACTTCTGTCAGCACTGTTACAACTGTCACATCGCCAATTTTTTCCGTGCTTAGTTTCATGTTAATCTCCTCGTTCTTTTGTCCTCATTCCTGTCTTGATTTTAAGGCAGGTGCAATTTTTCCCTTTCTCATCACGGGAGTAAACTACTTCATCAACGGTATGAGAAATAATATGAAGACCGAATCCACCACTTTGTGATCCGTCAAATACAGGCGGTGGAACCGACTCCGGATTAAAACTTTTACCCCAATCACAAAATCGAAGAACAATTTTGTCATCCAACACAAGGGCATTTATCTGGATTTGTTTACCGGTTTGTTCACCATATGCGTGTTTAATGATGTTGGCCGTAACTTCGGTAACAGCTAATTCGATCAAGTTTATGCGGTTATTATCAAGAGGAAGACCCGGGATACCTTCACAAAAATTCCGAACAAAGTCTCGAACTCGTGCCAGTTCTATCAGATCGTTCTTAATTTCGAGTTTTGCTTTATCTAACAGAGCCTGACTCGTAGATTTTTTCTCAATACCGACCAATACGCACGTGAGGTCATCATCAAAAATGTCGGATTGTGAAAATGCAACAACATCTTTTCGGACAATATTTATAAGCTCCTTGGGTTCAATCATTGCGTTTTTTTGCACAAAATCGACCAGACGTTTCTCGCCATACAAAACACCATCCTGGTTTTTGGCTTCTGTCAGGCCGTCCGAGTAAAAGACAAAGAGATCTCCTGGTTTGAAAGACACCAAAGTCTGCTTGAAAGGTTCCTGTTCAGGAAAGCCCAGTGGCATGTTTACTCCCCGAAGCAGACTGCATCTGTTTGAATCAGCATGAAAGTGGATAGTTCGCATATGGCCGCAATCAACAAAACTAAGCAGATATTTTGTCATATCGAATCGAGCATAACATAAGGTAACAAAGGTTTCTATATCTTCCAGTTGATCAATCATGCTGGAATGAACTGATGAAATAATTTTTTCAGGATCGGGAAATTCTTTTTTGTCAGTCAAGCGAATCAGTTCATTTAGAACGCGCAAAAAATGACTTTTTATGGCTGCTCCCAACAAAGCTGCCGGAATTCCCTTGCCCATGACATCTCCAACCACGAGATCAAAACACTGGTTGTTAAGTTTAAAAAAGTCATAGAAATCGCCATCGACTTTTTGTGAAGGAATCGTCAACTGAGCTATCTGTATTCCATCAATATCGCGTGGCGGCTTACCAAGCAGAAGAGTTCTCTGGATTTTGGAGGCGATATATATCTCATGCTCACGCGCCTTTTTTAAAGACAGATGTGTTCTGACCCTTGCTTTTACTTCTGCTGTATGAAAAGGCTTGGTGATGTAATCCAGAGCGCCTGCTTCAAACGCTCTGGTTTTGTGCGCTGTTTCAGTCATTGCAGTGATGAAAATTACTGGAATGTCTTTTGTTCTAGTGGCTGTTTTCAGTCTGCCACATACCTCGTATCCATTCATCCCGGGCATCATGATGTCCAGGAGGATCAGATCCGGCAGGTACTTTTCCGTATAATCAAGCGCTTTCTGTCCATTTTTGGCAACACCCAGCCGGTAGTCGTTCTTTAATGTGTCTACCAATAGATCGATATTTGTTGAGTTGTCGTCAACAATCAAAACCAGAGGCTTAATTTTTTCCACTGTTGTCACCTTTCGCTTAATTGCGAATTGAGGG
>JAUWQK010000110.1 GCA_030611115.1 Deltaproteobacteria bacterium | reverse complement strand
TTTTTAATTAAACCTCGGGCTCCGCCCGAGCGACCCTAAAAGGTTTGACCGTTCCGGCGAGAATTTTGAACGGCAGAGTAAAGCGTTTTTTTGAACATCGAACATCCAACATCGAACGTTGAACATCGAATGATGAAATCGCTTCGCTCCGCCAGTTTATAAATTGGCAGAATACCTTATTCAAAATTCGACGTTGGACGTTCGATGTTCGATGTTCATAGTCTTTTAGCTTGATGGCTGTGTTCTGAATATTGGATTGTAATCTGCAGGAATTGCGATGCTTTTAGACCCCTTCGAGGGGTCTTCATTAAACCACGTTCTATGGGCGTGGTAGGTGATTTTTATAACAAAAAGACAGAGCGAAGCGATTCCACAAATCAACAATCAACAGTCAACAATCATCAATCATTTGGTTACGTATAGATTATGTTAAATGGAAGAGGAGGATATTTCCAGACACCCGGTTTTGGAATTATATGTTGAGCGCCGACTCTCAGCCAGTACAGATCGGGATTAAGTTCATGAAGTTTGCCATCATCGGGCGGTCTTGAATGGTTTGTATAGAGATAGGTTGTCTGAAATATGAAAATGCCTTTATTCCCTTCACGTGTAACCATATAGTTCTTCTTGAAAGTGTTTGGAGTAAGGGTGTTTGCCTCTGAAATCTGGTGTAATTCTTCGTCTGTAAACTTCATAAGAACTGACCTTGATACTCCTCTTTCGGAAATCCGCATCAAAGCCCTTGATTCACTGCTTCCTACATACACGGTGCTAATACATGGAATTTTTTTCAGATACTGGGCTGCTACAATAGCAGCGGTTCTTCTGCCGCCGGCACTGACATGAAGACCATAATATTCGAAAAACTTTTTTTGTATATCTTCTGCGTATTTATCTCCCTTTTCATACAGATCTTTTGATATATAGCGAAGACTTTGAGCCAGGGATTCGGCTGCATCTGCAATAGGCCAGTCAATTTTTACATGAAAATGAGAAAGATTGTAGCGGTTTCTTGTCTTAATGCCCGGAGTTCTTTGAATAAGAAGGGCGTAATCAACTGGAAGAAGCATTCTGATAAAGTCATAAAAATGAACGGAGTCTATGTATTTCTGATTTCTGTCAAAGTCGTCTGAAAGTCGAAGTGTTTTAGAACGAAGAAGATTAGTCTTAGTGGACTTGTTTACATCGAAAAACCTTATATACTTCTTGTGAGCAGCCGGAATTGTATCTTCAAGAAAAATTACCAGGAAAGTATTCTGGCATTCATATTCCAGGTCAGGAATGCGGGCACGGGGTTTAAGCTCACGCTTTTCAACAAAGGGGTAAGGGATGTTTTTACTTAGAAAATTTTTATAGGAATCTATAAGGGTATAACCGACCATAAATTGGTCAAGCTCGTCTCTCAACAGTTCGTAATACGAACGTCTTAATCTATTTGCCTGACTGAGCGCTTCTCTTACAGTCCAGAATGCCAATTTTTTCTCCTTCCCTGATTCCTGACAAGCAAGGTCTTATTATCATTGTTTTAAATAATCGTCAACAACTACGCTTTAGTCCCATTAATTTTTTCTATCCATCTATATAGATTTTCTTTATAACGAAAAGTTATAAATATTAATACAATGCATATAACAAGAATAAGCGCAAACATTTTATAGCTATGTTCAATAAGCAGTGAGCCTTGAAGGCTTAACATAAATGTTCCGGGCATACGTCCAATAGAAGATAATATCATGAAGAGCTTGATTGGAATAGCGCTGAATCCGAGGAAAAAGCAAAGAGAGTCTTTGGGAAAGCCGGGGAAAATAAATAAAATAAAAACAGCTATGACTCCCTGATGTTTTATGATGGTATCGAACCTCTTTAGCTGCCTGGCTGGAATAAGTTTCCTGACATAACGTTCTCCTAAAAATCGTCCGATTAAAAAATTTATCCATGATCCTATAGTAAGGCCAATGCTTGAATATATAAACCCCCTGGTTGCTCCGAAAAGATATCCTCCAATAAAGCCGCTTGCTTCACCGGGAACGGGTGCGAACAAAACTTGTAAGACCTGAACTATAATGAAAATCGCAGGCGCTCCTATTCCATTTCCATAGGAGGTTATAAACCCTTCAATTTTTTCTTTATCGGTAACAAGATGGTAATATTTAGTGATATATTTGAATAAAGGTTCGCTGTATATGTATCCAGCCAAAGCAAAGACACATACAGATGCAAGAAATAGAATTATATATTTGCCGGTAGGAGGTTTAAGGAGCATAAATTTTATATATTATTTGTAACTACTCAGCCTTCAGCCTTCAGCCTTCAGCCTTCAGCCTTCAGCCTTCAGCCTTCAGCCTATTCACCTTAAATATTATTGAGAGCGACTACGGCGGGTAATGGCTTGCCTTCAAGCAGCCTTAGAAAAGCACCTCCGCCTGTTGATATATATGTTATCATATCACTCTTGCCGGCCTTGTGTACAGCGACGTCTGTATCGCCGCCTCCGACAATTGTCATTGCATAAGATTCAGCCACGCTGTTTACCATGTCAATTGTTCCCCTGCTGAAAGCATCCATTTCAAAAACACCCATTGGGCCATTCCAGATTATTGTTTTTGCATCCTGCAGAACTTCAGAATAAAGCAAAGAAGTTGCAGGCCCTATATCAAGCACCATCCACTCGGAAGGTATCTCCTGTATGGGTACAATCTTTACCTCGGCTTTTGAATTGAATTGGCTGGCCACTTTTGCATCAACAGGGAGGTAAAATTTTATTCCGTTCTTTGTTGCTTTTTTTATTATTGATCCAGCTACATCAATAAGATTTTCTTCAATTTTTGACTTGCCAATATTGCAGCCGGTGCTTTTTAGAAAAGTATTGGCCATAGCTCCACCGATTATAAACTTGTCAACATGTTTAAGCATGTTTTCCAAAGCCCCCAGCTTACTTGATACCTTTGAGCCACCTATAATGGCAACAAGGGGACGTTTTGGATCGGCCATGGCTTTTTTGAAGTAATCAAGCTCCTTTTGAAGTAAAAAACCTGCAACAGATAAAGGAGCATATTTAGTTATTGTTACAACAGAAGCATTGGAACGGTGAGATACAGCAAAAGCATCATTAACATAAACATCACATAGCTTAGCCAGTTCTTCTGCAAATCCATCATCATTTTTTTGTTCTTCAGGGTGGAAACGCAGATTTTCAAGAAGTAAAATGTCGCCTGTATTCATGTTTGATACAATTTTTTCTACATCAGGGCCGACACAGTTAGTCGCCATTATGACACTTTCTTCAAGAAGTCTGGCAAGGCGCTTGGCAACAGGAGCAAGACTGAATTCGGGCACGACCTTACCTTTTGGCCTGCCTAAATGAGAGGCTATAATTAATACAGCATTATGGTCCAATGCATATTTCAAAGTAGGCAGGACGGCACGTATACGTGTATCATCAGTAATATTCTGGTGCTCATCCATTGGGACGTTAAAATCAACCCTGATCAGAACTTTCTTGCCTGAAATTGCCGTATCTTTAATAGATCTCATTAATTACTTTCTCCTTGCCCTTAATCCCTGATCCCTGACCCCCGACCCCTGTTCCTTAACCCTGCGCTTGATGTCTTTCTTTTTGGACCATCTTTCCAGAAAGCCTATCATTTTGGACTCATAGGCCCTGTCAATAAATTCATCTTTGACTTTTAATCCACCCGGTCCCTGCATTGCTGATTTTAAGCACTCTGTTTTATGGGAACAGTGAATACAGGATTTCGGACTAACTCTAAGTTCGTTCTCTTTTTTGGGGAAAACAGAATCAATCACACCAAAACATTGCGGATATTTTTCTTTATTCATCTATTTCCTGTTTGAGATCGCGGCTCATCAACCTGCGTGCAGCCTCTTCAGGTAAGACATCGTTATAAAGAATATGATAAATTTCCTGGCAGATAGGCATTTCAACACCTATCTTTCTCGACAAGTTATAAATAGACTTGGCTGTTTTTACTCCCTCTGCGACCATGCGCATTTCAGAAAGGATTTCGTTTAACTTATTTCCTTCCCCAATTTTTTTGCCCACGGTATAATTGCGGCTTAAATCTCCGGTGCAGGTTAAAATTAAATCACCAATACCTGCAAGCCCTGAAAAAGTATGGGCGCTTGCGCCTAACTTTAATCCAAGTCGCCTCATCTCTGCGAGTCCTCTTGTTATTAGAGCTGCCCTTGTATTTAATCCAAAATCAAGTCCATCTATTATTCCTGCAGCAATGGCGATAACATTTTTTACGGAACCGCCTAATTCAACGCCGATTAAATCATCGGTAGTATAAACCCTGAAGAACTCTGTGGAAAAAACAAGCTGTACAAATTCAGCAACATTCTTGTTTTTTGAGGCTACAGTGACCAGAGTCGGCACCTTATTTGCGACTTCTTTGGCAAAGCTGGGCCCTGAAAGTACTGCAAGTTTGTCGTCTGAGATTTCAGGAAGAGCTTCTTTCAGTACGCCGGACATTGTTAAATGGGTTTTGTTTTCAATCCCCTTGGAGGCTGATACTATAATTGTATCCTTTGAGATTAAACCTGTAATTTTGCCAGCCATTTCCCTCATAAGATGTGACGGGACAACAATTATCAGCAAGCCTTTATCTGAGACAACAGAGGACAGATCATTTGATGGAAATATATTTGAAGAAAGAGTAAAACCCGGAAGAAAAATTTTGTTTTCTCTATATTTTTCAATCTGGTCTTTAACTTCCTTTTCAAATACCCATAAATCAACTTTAAAACCTTTCAGGCCAAGATGATTTGCAATAGCTGTACCCCAGCTTCCTGCCCCCACAACACCTATATTGGTTGAATCTATATTTATATTGTTATTCATCATGATATTATATCCATAATTATTTAGGTGGATAGACTGAAGTATATCAATCATCTCGCAACGCTCGAATTAAACCATTCAAGACCTTTTACACAAGAAGCCAAAGCAGGGTGCAATACAAAAAAATGACATAAATTATATCAAGTAATCGTTGAACGCCACTAATTAGCTTAATGTCGAATGTCGAACAAGGAATGTCGAATTACGAAGGAAGGTACTTAATAATTTTAAAAAAACATCCATATTTCGATATTCAATATTCCCTGTTCGATATTTATCGTTAAATTGGCACTTCTTGGCACCGATTTAGTCACGTTTTGTTCTATGTCACTTTTTTGTATTGCACCCATTGGCAACCGAAGTCTAAGTATGAATGAGAACAAGAAAATTGAATATCTGAGAACCACGACTTTTTGACAAAGATATAGAAACTTTGCGAAAAGTCAATAATAAATTTCTCGCCAACCAAAGAAA
>JAUWQK010000122.1 GCA_030611115.1 Deltaproteobacteria bacterium | reverse complement strand
ATATCATTTGTAACAGCAAAGTTTTTGACGACGGTAGCGGAATCAATCCTTACTCCTTGTGTAACTTCAAGCAGGTTACGCATAGCATCTATCCGTGCGGCTCTTAGAGCCATAGGCCTTGCCTGGGGTTTGCCATAGTATTCTTCCGGAGAAGCACCTATACCCGTGGCCTGAAGTATTCCTTTTGTCCAGTTGATGCTGCCGTTTCCAATATTTTCCACGACTTCCTGCCATTCATTACAGAATCCATAGGCAGGCAAAATTAATAAAACTGCAAGTACCATTGATAAAATTGAACTTTTTTTCATATTCTACCTCCTTAGTTTGTAACTTCTCAAAAAGTTCGGCTAAAGATAAAAAAGACGAGTCTTGTACCATGTAATTTACCCGGATTTATTGAGAAGTTACCTTAGTTTAACCTAACTTGCTGAATAGACTAATATTTCATTTTGAACTATATTGTCCTAAATAATATTTTGCTGCTTTGTTGCCGGGATTTATTGTGCTTGTCTTTTTCCAGTATTTTACTGCTTCCTTTGTTTTTCCCGAGTTCAGTGCATTCCATGCAAGGTCATTATATGCCTTGGCGAGATTTAAAATTGCGTCCCTGTCGTTTCTGTTTATCTTCAGCGTTTTTTCCCATTGCGCTATAGCGCCTTCTTTAGCACCTTTGTTATAATAAATCCATCCGATTTCATTTATCGCTTTTGTGTATGCAGGCTTGATTTCAAGCGTCCTTTTGTATTCAAGCATCGCATTTGCAACCATATCCACATTATGAAAGGCTTTCGCAAGTCTAAAATGAGTATCTGCTTCCTGAGAGTCGGCATTTCTTGCTTTTTTTAGATATTCGATTGCCATGGCCGGGTTATGTCTGAAGTTATACAGAGTTCCAAGGAAATAATATGCATCAGCATTGTCAGGGTCTATTTGAATTATTTTATTAAACTTTTCAAAGGCCTGGTTCATTTCGTTGTTACGCAAATGAAGAATGCCTAACCACAGAATTGCAAAAGTATTATTATCATCCAGTTTTGCAACTGTTGAAAATTCTTTAAATGCTTTTTCATACTGATCTTTTTTCGCATACAGAATACCGAGCTGGTTGTGGGCATACTCGTTTTTTGGGTCAATGCGGGTTACAGCTTCAAACTTTATTATAGCTTGTTCCAAATTTCCCTTGTAGTGGTAATCAGCGCCCTGGAAAAGCAGATCATTTACATCAGCCGTTGCAACGACACCACTGCAACAAAAAAACAGCAGAACAACAAAGATAACGCATTTCCCCTTGATCCGTAAAGTGGGCAGGCACGTAGGCCAGCCCCTACATCCGATATCTGCCCTCTGACCCCTGATTTTCACGCAAGCCCCCTTGCTATTGCATTAACAATCTTTTCTCTAAATGCGGGTTGTTTTAGCATTTCCTCATCATTTGAATTAGATATAAATCCTGTTTCAAGTAGTATGGAAGGCATTTTTGCCCTTCTTAGAACATAGAAATTTGCTGAATGAACTCCCCTGCTTTTAAGAGGCAGCCATTTTTTAAAACGTTCTTGAAATGTAGTTGCAAATTTTCCGCTTTCGTTCCAGTAAAGTTTTTGCTCGAATTTTAATAAAATTTCTTCAATATCTATATAACCGGCTTTTTTCTTGTATGGCTCGTCAAATTTGATAACCGAGTTTTCAAGCGCCGCAACTTTTTCGGCTTCAGAGCTGGAAGCCTTTTCTGAGCAGAAATAAGTCTCTGATCCATGAGGCTTTTTATTTTCGTTTGCATTGATATGCATGCTGATCAGCAGGTCTGCCTGATATTGGTTTGCTGTAGCCGTACGAGCACTCAAGGGAACATAGTAATCGCCTGTCCTTGTCAGAAAGGATTTGACTTTTCCATCTGCTTTAAGTTTTTCGTGGAGTTTTAAAGCAAGATCTAATGTTACATCTTTTTCTTTAAGACCGCTTTGCCCAACAGCTCCTGAATCAAAACCCCCGTGTCCTGCGTCTATGACAACGCGTTTGACTTGATATTCAAGCCCCTCTTTAGCCTTAAGCCTGTTTTTCATCATGGACTCTTCCCTGTAAGCCTCTTTTTCAAGAGGGGAAACAGGTTTTTTCTTTTTTTCCAGCTTTGGTAAAGGCTTTTGGGTTATAATTTCAACCATCATGCGTGAATAAGTATCATTAGGGTTCAAACGGACTGCTTTCCTGAAAGCGGCAGCAGCTTCAGCCTTTTGTCCGAGACCAAGATGTGCGCGTCCAAGGAGACCGTATGACCAGTCGCTGTTTGGATCTATTTTTGTGGATTCTTTTAAAGCGTTGATTGCTTGAGTAAAATTTTTCTTCTGAATCAGTTCCTGTCCTTCCAGTGCATAATCAAAAGCGCTCTTAGCCCACCCAAGATATGGACAAGCTAATATGCCATACGAAACAAAAGCTCCCTGCCCTAAAAATTTTAGAAATAATCTTCTATGCATAACAGGTTCTCTTAAAAATTAGTAACTACTCAGGTGGATAGGCCTGCTCTTTACCCATAAGTTATCTCTCCATTAGCAATTAACAATTATCAATTGATTATTAACTATTATTATTGGCTTTTGGGGCATAAATATAAAAACATAAAACAAATAATCAATAATCAATAATCAATTGTTAATAACTAATTGTTAATTAAGGATAAAAATATGTCTCAACACTTATGGGTAAAGGCCAGGGATAGGCTGAAGGCTGAAGACTGTTAGGAAAAAGCACATTTTGAAGCCATATTTGGTGCAAGAATCAGATGTTTCCCCTAAAGTACGGCAATCGTGCTCTTCTGATGCCTTCAGCCTTCAGCCTAAACAGCTTCAGCCTGACTACGTGAGTAGTCACAAAAATTATTTATTGCTCGCAAAGGAATGCATTCTTATATGGAGATGTCAGCCACGGCTTTATATTTATATTTTTACCCCATATTGCTGTATCGTCAGGCGGCACCTTGCCCCAGAAATTGTTCCGTGCATCAATATAAATGGTGGAAAAAGCTTGAATTGCAACAACATTATCTACAATGTTGTTGTAGTTTATTTTAGGATTAGTCATTCCTCTGCATTCTATTCCGCTTGTCCCAAGATTTTTTGTTATGGTATTATACAAAATTCTTGGTGCTGCATCATTTCCGCATCTTATTCCGCTTTGGGAATTATTTAAAATACAGCAATATGTGATTTCCGGCATACCATAATATATATTGATGGCAGTAGTAGCATATTCGAATTTACAGTGTTTGAAAAAGCTGCTGCATTTTGTCCGTTCTGAAAAAAGTACTGCATTGATATAATCTCCCGGCGACGAAGAAGATCCTGAAGAAGTAAATATAATAGGATTATCTTTTGCTCCCAATGCTACAATTCCACCGTCTTTAACTATAATAGAGGTTTTCTTGTCAAACAGAATTATAACGCCGGGTTGAATATAAAGGTTTGAATCTTTATCAATCAGCAAGTCTTTAGATAACCTGTATGGGCTGTTTGCAAGGGAAAGAAAGGAATCCGAGTTAATACCGCCGCCAATCGTTCCTTTTAAAACAGGCACATTTAATGGTTTTCCATTTGGAGGCGGCCCGTCAAGAATTGTGCCGATATTTATACGCCCTTTGATAGCTTTAATAAGTTTTTTCCAGTTTGCTTCACCCCACCAGTTATCATTTGCATCTGTGGCTTTGCCCTGTAAAGCACTTTTCATATCAAATGGGGAATTGTCATAAATATTGTTATTGGAAATTACTACCGGGCTGTTCTTGATAACAATTCCTGAAGCACGGTTGTTAACAATAGTATTTCCTTTAATAATACTCGATCCGGCATCTTTAATCAAAAGCCCGGTTCCATTGTTGTTTTTAATCTGGTTGCCGGTAATTGCAGGCTTTGATTCATCTATAATTTCTATGCCGGCAACTGAATTGTGCCGGATAATGCATTTTTCAATAGTTGGGTTTGAAAAACCCCCGCTAACCCTAAGCCCCGTGGTATTTTTCACAAATTCGCAGTTTCTGATTTCAGGAGATGAGGACTTGCAATTAACCCCCACGGCTGCACCGTTAATGCGGCAGAATTCAAGTATATTATTACTGCTCTTAACATTATCAAATGTAATACCTTCCCAGGTTTCGTTATTTCCGGATACAAATGTTATATGCTGTGAATTTTGTCCTTTTGCGATCAGGCAGCCTTTAACAACAATTCCTTTTCCTTTTGATTCTATCCTTGTGCCCGGCTCAATTGTGAGGCTGCTCATTTCTGAAACAATTACCGTATTTTCAATTATATATGGACTTGCGCCTGAAAACCATACAGTATCCTTATCTATGAGGCCCGAAACTCTGATCGGGCCCGCAGGAATTGGCGTCCCTTTGACGGGGCCTGTCTTGCCGCTTTCGTTTCCTGCTTTATCAACTGCAGTGATTTTATAGAAATAAGTCTTCAGGTTTTCAGCATGTTCGTTTTCAAAACTTGTAAATTCAGTCTGACCTGTCTTTTTAAAATTGCTCAAAGGAGTTTCGCTCCTGTAAACAGTATAAACTGAAAGATCTGTTTCCTTATTATCTGTCCAGCTTAGAAAAACAGCGCTGTCTCGGCCCTCAGCAGCCAGGTTTTTGGGGGCATCAGGGGGCATTGTATCAAGCGTTACAGTTCCAATTGCATCTGTCCATTTGGCAGTATTGCCTGAATCGTCGGACAGGTACCCAATAATAATGTCTTTTATATTATCACCGGGGACAACTCTGTAAGTGCCGACGTAACCGCCAGGTTCGACTTCAGTCATGTCAATACCCTTTTTAAAGTCGCCTATATCAAACCAGGCCCGCATGCCGGGATCTCCTTTTATTACTACCTTGATTTCATCTCCAGCCTTTATGGCGAGGCCTTTTGAATCCTGCGCCAGCATTTCAATACGCGGCTTTTGGAGCGCTTCGGCATATTTCGCCACGGGGATCGTTTTAACCATATCTCTGAAAAGATCGTCGCATGCCCTGAGCAGTT
>JAUWQK010000146.1 GCA_030611115.1 Deltaproteobacteria bacterium | reverse complement strand
GGTTCACAGTTTTCCAATGAACTATGCAATGAGTGAGGCATGGCAATTACTCAGGCGTTTAGGTAGAAGGTAGAAGGCTTTTAGGGAAAAGACTCCCAGAAGCCAATATGTTATTAAAGCGGCCAGAAATTTTGTCCTAAACATAGAAAATAACGTTCAGAAATTATCTGTTTCCTTCAGCCTATAGCCTTCAGCCTAAACGCCTGAGTAGTTACTTTATGTTTTGATCAACCGTTAACTGTGAACTGTTAACCGTGAACCCGAGTAGTTGCAATATATCTTTCTTTCTCGCTGTAAATACAGCCGCAGTATTGCTGGCGATACAATTCAAGGCGTTTGGATTCTTCTATGCCTTCTTTCCAGCCGGAACGAAAGTCCTGGTAGTAAAATGGAATGCCGACGGATTTGCCGATGGATTCTCCTATTGATTTTATCATATCATGCTTTTGGAATTTGCTGTATAAAAGAGTAGAGGAGAAACAATCAAACTTTCCGCGCTTTGCTGTCAGAGCTGTTGACCGAAGTCGGTCGTGATAGCAGTATGAACAACGATTTGATTCTCTGAAAACCGTGTTTTGAATAAAACCTTCCAGATCATAGCCTTCCTGGTAAATGACTTTTAGATTAATAATATTTGCATAATGTTCAAGGGATTCCTGCCTTTTTAGACACTCAGTGTAGGGGTGTATATTATGTCTGTAAAAAAACCCCATTACATTATAGCCGTCGTTGCGTAGAGTTTTTACCGGGTATATTGAGCATGGTGCGCAGCATATGTGCAGCAGAATTTTCAATTTCTTTCTCCAAAAATTGCGGTTCCAATGCGGACAAGGGTTGCTCCTTGCTTTATTGCGACTTCAAAATCACCTGTCATACCCATAGATAATTCCTGCATATTGATATTTTTTATTGCTTCATTCCTGATTTTGTCTCGCAGATTCCACAGGGCTGAAAAATATGGCCTGACTTTTTCAGGATTATTGAAAAAGGGCGGCATTGTCATAAGGCCTTTGATTGATATATTTTCAAATAGACTAATCTCTTTTATCAGCTTTTGTGCATCCTCTTCATGAACACCTGATTTTGTTGATTCCATACTTATATTTACCTGAATCAGAATTTTTTGGATTTTGTTTATTTTTTTTGCCTGTTTATTTAATTCTTTAGCAAGTTTTAATGAATCTACTGTGTGAATCATATCAAAAAGTTTGACAGCGTATTTTGCTTTGTTACTCTGAAGGTGTCCTATAAAATGCCATGAAACAGGATAAGCCGACAGCGCATTGATTTTATCTTTGGCTTCCTGAATATAATTTTCTCCAAGAATATCAGCGCCCGACTTTATCGCTTCTCTGACCGCATCTTCCGGTATGGTTTTACTCACAGCCACAAGGCGAACGCTATCAGGCTCTCTGCCGCAATCAATGGCTGCCTTTTTGATACGTTCTTTAACATTACTCAATCTTTTTTTAAGAGCTTCTGATTCCATAATTTCTATTTTAAACCCATTACACCTTCTTTTATAAGAAATTCTATGACTTCGCAAACAGGAAGACCTACTACATTTGTGTAGGAGCCATTTATGCTTTTTACAAGAAAAGTGCCAAGCCCCTGAATGGCATATGCCCCTGCTTTGTCAAAGGGCTCGTCCGTATTAATGTACCATTCTATTTCATCATTGGTCAGGTTCTTGAAAAGCACTTCAGTTATTATGGTTTCTGAAAAAAATCTATTCCTGGTTATGCAACATATTGAGTAACCTGTAAGAACTTGATGTATCTTCCCGCTGAGTTGCTTCAACATAGCACGGGCTTCGGTTTTTGAAGATGGTTTGCCAAGTACGATGCCGTCTATCAGGACAATGGTATCAGCTCCGATAACCCAGCTTTCAGGATATTTTTTTGATATGTCATTTGCCTTGGCTTCAGCCAGAGTTTTTACATAAATTCCAGGTTGTGATATGGGAATAGAGTTTTCATCAATACTGCTGGGAATAACAGTGAAAGAAAGACCAGCCTGCTTTAACAGATATTTTCGTCTGGGTGATTTGGAAGCAAGAATTATAAATTGACAATTTGATGGATTTTGCATACCGAATAATTATCAGATGCCATATGGTTTGACAAGGGGCAGGGGCTCATATTTAGAAATTTACAAACTTATTTTGTGATTACTCACGTAGTCAGGCTGAAGCTGTTTAGGCTGAAGACTGAGGGGTCAGAAGAGCACGATTGCCGTACTTTAGCGGAAACATCTGATTCTTGCACCAAACATGGCTTCAAAATGCGCTTATTCCTAACAGTCTTCAGCCTATCCACCTGAATAGTTACTTTTTATTTTATAAATTCTTACCCCCTTTAGCATCTTTTCTTATCTATTTTACTTGCCTTTAGAAAGTAAAACAGTCAAATTGAAACCATATTCTTGTACGCAAAAATTTACAAACTCAAAACATCGCGGCTTTTAAAAATATATTCGCTTCAGGTATAATACATTCAAACCATGAAAAACTCACGCATAAGATATCGTAAAGAAAGAACTTGCCCCGACTGAAAACAATGTTAACAGTTTAACAAGACATTAATAAACAATGAACAAAAGATCCTGCAAGGTTCTTTCTTAACGATCTCTAATGTGCTCAAACAGTTTCCTGTTTTGAATGTATCATACCTGAAGCTCACGTGCAGCAGTTTGTAAATTTCTGTGTACCTCAAATTAAGGTGAATCAACTTATGGAACGGCTGAACTATTTTATAAGGCGGTTTCTTCTTGTAATCCCGACTTTTCTTGGAATTACTATTTTGTGTTTCGGGCTTATACAGTTTGTACCCGGCGGCCCTGTGGAGCAGATTATCATGAAGATGAAAGGGATAGGCGCTGGTGAATTAAGTAGAGGAGCCGGAGCCCATGCATCCATTTCTATTCAACAGCGGAAAGCCATAGAAGCTCATTTTGGTTTTGATCAACCATTTTACAAGCGATACTGGAAATGGCTTGTGACAGACAGGCTGGGAATGAAAATGGAATCCTATAAATTCCCCAACAAAACCGCATGGCAATTAATTAAGGAGCGTTTTAAGGTCTCACTTATCTTTGGGGTTGCAGGCTTTGTATTATCCTATCTTGCCTGCATCCCGCTTGGCATATTAAAAGCCTTGCGTCATAATAAAATATTTGATCTTGGTTCAAGCTTAGTCATCTTTGTGGGGTATGCAATTCCTCCTTTTGCTTTCGGAATGGTACTTAAAATGCTTTTTTGCGGTACAGTGGAAGGTTTGTGGGATTTTTTTCCCGTATCCGGATTTTACTCGGATAATTTCGCTGCAATGACATTCTGGGAGCAGACAAAGAATATATTTATGCACATGTTTCTTCCTGTGCTCTGCTATGTAATCGGGAACTTCGCAATCCTGACTCTGCTCATGAAGAACTCACTTCTTGAGCAAATAAGTAAAGATTATATAAGGACTGTCCTTGCAAAAGGAGGAAGCTTTACAAGGGCAATATGGGGACATGCTTTTCGCAATTCTTTAATCCCTATTGCTACCGGCTTTGGCTCCATTTTAACTGTTATGTTTGCAGGGTCTGTTATTATCGAGCAGGTTTTTGAGATACCGGGGATGGGACGTCTGAGTCTTGAGGCAATTGTGGGCAGGGATTATCCTGTTTTCATGGGAATTCTTTCGCTCACTTCAGTTCTTGGGCTTATCGGAAATATCTTTTCGGATTTCCTGTATATCCTTATAGATCCAAGAATAGACTTTCAAAAAAACTGAATCAGCGGTAACACTTTAACCCTTTGAAAAAAAATCTGACAGGATAACAGGATAAACAAGATTTTGTTTCAAGTGAATAAACAAGGTTTTTTAGGGTTATTTATTAATTTGGGTGAACGGAAAGTTGAAATCAAACATAAAGTAAGGGATTTTGATGAGGATTTACAGGATGAGTTTTGATGTTTTAATCCTGAATATCCTGTTAATCCTGTCGAAAAAGTCTCTTTAAAAGATCTAACTTGATATAATCAGTAATGATTTTTAATGATTACAAAAATCCGATAGCCAGGAAAAGGTTTTTACGTTTCAAGGAAATGAAACGTGCCTATCTTTCGCTTTGGATACTGGCGATTCTTTATCTTATCAGCCTTGGCTCCGAACTGATCTGCAACAACGCTCCTTTATATGTCAGGTTTAACGAAAAATCCTATTATCCTTTATTTAAATACTATTCCGAAGATATATTTACAGGAAATAATAAAACAAAACCTGACTACAAAAAATTAAATAATCTTTCTTCCTTTAAAGAAAACCCTGACAATTTTATGATCTTTCCGCCGGTTCCCTATGGACCTTTTGAAAGCATTGATCCTGAATCGATTGCAGTTTCAGACAATGTAACAATTGATTTAACACCCCTGCCAAAAATCGGCACTGTCAATATAAGAAAAGATTATTCAATTGAAAGATCC
>JAUWQK010000178.1 GCA_030611115.1 Deltaproteobacteria bacterium | reverse complement strand
CCGGCTGAACCTCTATCACTGACAACACCCGCTGAGATCACTCCAACGCAAAAAACTATTCTGGAAGCAAACGACGTGCCGGAAATTGAAAACCAGCATAAATACCAGGAGATTAAAAAACCTGAGGCCGGCACTAAAATTCTTCTGGTTGAAGACAACGAAGCCGCTGCCATCCAGGTAAGAAAAGTTCTGGAAAGCGAGGGGTATAAGGTGGATGTGGTACGCGGCGGTAAGGAAGCGCTTGAGTATGTTAAGCAAACGATCCCGGAAGGAATTATCCTGGATCTGATGATGCCGGAGGTTGATGGTTTTGAAGTGCTGGAAAAAATCCGCGGCACCAGAACCACAGCACAAATTCCGGTTCTGATTCTCACAGCCAAGGATCTGACGCAGGAAGATTTCAAGAAATTAGGCCACAACAATATCCAGCAGTTGATTCAAAAAGGGGATGTGGACCGCCAGAACTTATTATTCAAAACCAGATTAATGCTTGACGCAAAACCAGGAGTAAAACCCGTACCCCGTACCCCGTACCCCGAAACCCGAAAACCAAAACCCAAAACCCGTAACCCGAACCTCGCAACCCGCTACTATCCTGGTGATTGAAGACAATCCCGACAACATGATTACAATAAAGGCTGTGTTGCAAAATAAATACAGCATACTGGAGGCAGTAGATGGAGAAGAGGGGCTGAAAAAAACGCTTGCGGAAATTCCTGACCTGGTTCTTCTTGATATGTCTTTGCCTGAAATAGATGGTTTTACAGTGGTCAGAAAGATTAAAGAAAACAAAGAAACCAGACATATCCCTGTTATTGCGCTGACTGCCCGCGTAATGAAGGGCGACAGAGAAAAGATTCTTGAGGCCGGTTGTGACGACCACATAGCCAAGCCCATTGATCCGGAAGAGGTGTTGAAGAAGATTGAGAAGTGGGTAGTATTGGGGATTAGGGATTAGGGTTTGGGTATATGGAGTCCATTGTTAAAGAGGTTTGCAAATCAGTTGAAAATGAATTAAAAGACAAGAAGGTTGACTTTACGATTTATAAATGTCCAACGGGTGCAATACAAAAAAGTGATAAGATATAAGAAATTAAATGGGTAGCTTTTTTGAATATCGAATGTCGAAGGAAGGAATTCTGCCATTTAATATAGGTTTTTTAAAGTCACTAATACACAATGGGACAAATTCATAGTATAGTGTTATCAATTAGCACGCCGAAGACGTACCAAAATTTTAGGCACTTAATATACTTTAGCTCACAAGGCACTTATGTTCGCACCGAAGGTGCGCTAATTAAATGTTGTATCTGCCCTGGTATGGCGCTCATAACTTCTGTTGCCAGAAAACCAAAGGGAGCCATATTTTTTTGCAGCGTATCAGCGGCAGCTCCGTGTAAATAGACGCCCGCATGTGTGGCTGATTCAGGAGAATAACCCTGTGCAACAAAGCCTGCAATAATTCCGGTTAGCACATCCCCCATGCCGCCGGAAGCCATTCCCGGATTGCCGGTGGGGTTGATTAAGACTTTTCCGTCAGGGTGAGCAATTACTGTTCTTGCTCCTTTAAGAACAATATGAACTTTAAATTTTTTTGCAAAATTCCTGGCGCAATTTATCCGATCATTCTGAATAAAGCTTACAGGCCTGCCTGTTAATCTTGACATTTCTCCAGGATGCGGGGTCAATATAACCGGGTGCTTCAAGTTTTTTAGTATATTGATGTCATCAATAAGGTTATTTAAACCGTCCGCATCAATTACAATCGGCAGGCTGCATTCCTGAATAATCCGAATAATAAGATTTTTAATGCCGGAAGCAGTTCCAAGCCCCGGCCCAACAGCAAGGCACTTTTTGCCGGCAATCAGATCCATAATTTCGTCAAATGCCGATTCATCAAGCATGCCGCCTTCGGCTTCCGGGAGAGGGCTCGTCATTACCTCAAGAACCTGGCTCTCTAAAACAGGGTTTAAACTTTTTGGTATTCCGAGAGTTACAAGTCCTGCACCTGAACGCATTGCCGATATTGCCGTCATGGCTGCTGCGCCGGTTTTGCCGGTCGAACCTGCAATAATTAAGAGATGGCCTGCATTGCCTTTATGGGCTTCAGGTGATCTTTTTTGCAGCGCAGCCCTGACCAGCTCAGATGTAAGAAGGAATTGTCTGGGCCCCACATTTTCAACAATATAGTTAGGTATGCCAATATTTACTATTTCGAGATTTCCGGTATAAGTTGCTCCGGGAAAGATTAAATGACCTGTTTTGGCAAATGCAAAGGTCGCTGTTGTATGTGCCTGGATGCATGTACCGCAAGGCTGCCCTGTGTCTGAATTAAGTCCGGATGGTATATCTACTGCAAAAACAGGTTTTTCTGAGCTGTTAATAAACTCGATAATTTTTCGGAAATATCCTTTGACATACGATTTTAGTCCGGTACCTAATATGGCATCAATCCATATATCCTGATGAAGCATAGAAGTTTTGTGCTTTGAAAAAGATTTTTGATCCGGCATTTCTATTACAGGAATGTCGAGCGGGGCTAAAATGTTTAAGTTTTCAGCGGCATCACCTTTAACCACAGTTTTTTTGGCAAGGAGATATACAGTCACACTTACGCCTTTTTGGGAAAGGTATCGGGCCATTACAAAACCGTCTCCGCCGTTATTCCCGCGTCCGGCTACAATGCCGACCTTTTTGTTAATAAGACCTTTAAATTGTCTTAATAGTATTCGTGTTGCACCCAGGCCGGCATTTTCCATAAGGACTCTGCCGGGAAGACCATATGATTCAATGGTCTGTCTATCCATTTCCTGCATTTCACCAGCAGTTACAAGATACATGTTGTGCTCCATAGAATCACAAAATTGTTGATTGTTGATTGTCGATTTGTGGAATCGCTTCACTCTGTTTTTTTGTTATAAAATTAATAGAATACCTTCAATCATCAATCATCAATCATCAATCGACAATCATCAATTTTTGTTTAGAACCATGCCCTCTTTCCAAATCCCCTAAAGCTCTTTAATTAGCGCCGACATTTCTTTGACTGCTCTTTCCATTCCAACAAGCACGGCTCTTGAGACTATGCTGTGGCCTATGCTGAATTCATCAATTTCATGCAGGCCATTGAACGCCTTTATAGTATTGTAACATATCCCATGACCGGCATTTATCTTTAGTTTCAGTTTGCGGGCCAGTTTAACAGCATCAACAATTTTGTCAAAAGCCTGATCCCTTTTTTGGGGTGTTGTTGCGTCACAAAAAGTTCCTGTATGAATTTCAACAGTTGAGGCATTTATCTTATGTGCGACTTTGATTTGTTCAGGTTCCGGATCTATAAAAATACTTACAGGAATACCGTTGTCCTGGAGTGAGCCAACGGTTTCGGCAACTGAGTTTTTGTGGACAAAGAGATCCAGTCCGCCTTCGGTTGTAAGCTCTTCCTTCTTTTCAGGTACGAGTGTTACAAGATCAGGCTTTATATCAAGAGCTATCCCAACCATTTCAGAAGTTGAAGCCATTTCAAGGATAAGTTTGGTCTGAACAACTTTTCGCAAAATCCTGACATCCCGGTCCTGTATGTGGCGCCTGTCTTTCCTTAAATGAACAACAATTCCATCAGCTCCGGCCAGTTCAGCCAGCACAGCCGCCGCCACAGGTTCCGGGTAGCTGACCCTCCTGGCTTCTCTTAAAGTAGCAACGTGATCAACATTTACAGCTAATCCTGCCATTATTGAACCTCCATATATTCGGTTGTCGGTTTACAGTTTACAGTTAACGGTTTTATGTTTTGATCAACCGTGAACCGTGAATCGTGAACCGTGAATCGTGAATCGTGAAAATATTACTTATATACCCC
>JAUWQK010000078.1 GCA_030611115.1 Deltaproteobacteria bacterium | reverse complement strand
TGATAAAACCCATAAGCCACATAAGGATAAGTATAACAGCGCCGCCTGTATGATTTGTATATTTGATAAGGAATGATTTGATGGGGGTGCCAAGTATGCCGCCGGATGAAAATTTGCTTCCGAAAATCATGAAATGGTTTTGCTGGAATGCAAAAAGGCTTCCGGTAGAGATAATAAGAATAATTCCACCGGCTATTATCAGAATAATAGCTTTTTCATGGTAGTCACCAAAAAAATGTACGCTGGATAAAAGAAATAATATCGGTATCCAGAACGCCCCAAGTCCAAACAGCCCAATTAAAATACCCGAAACATGGGCCCCAAATATGCCGAACAGGTTGTGAACGTTACCTGCCGCTTTTGCATTATGAATTGAGGGATCTCCAGGGCTGTAAGACAAAAGGCTGCCCAGTGTGAAAATTAATAGAAAAAAGAGGAAAATGCCGATAATTTCTTTGCGCATAATTTTTTTTTAAAACAAAATACTATATATTGAGCCCTATCCCCTGATCCCTAGTTTTTATACCTCTATAATAAAAGGTAGTATAATCGGACGGCGTCCTATTGTAAAATAAAAATACTTTCTTAGAGCCGGCTGTATCCGAGATCTGATTTTATCAATTCTGTCAGGGACATCAGGACCTGTTTCTTCTAAGATTTCAAGTATTACACACTTTGCGTCTTCGAGAAGATGTCCTTTTTCCATCTCAAATACAAAACCATGTGAAACAATTTCCGGGCCATGCACAATTATTCCTGACTCTTCGTCAAAAACCATGTTAACTACAACAAAACCATCTCTTGATAGCATACGTCTTTCTTTTAGTACACTTCTCCCGACATCACCGACTCCTTTCCCGTCAATAAGCACCCTGCCGGTCATAATCTTTTCAAGAACTTTTCCTCCATTTTCATCAAATTCAATTACCTGGCCATTTTCAGCGAGAAGTATTTTGTTTTTTGAGACGCCAACCTGTTCGGCAAGCCGCGTGTGCAGAATCAGGTGCCGGTATTCACCGTGTATCGGAATGAAATGTTCAGGCTTGGTAAGGTTTATCATTAGTTTTAATTCTTCCCGAAAAGCATGGCCTGATACATGAATGGCCGAAATCTTTTCATAAATAACGTCAGCGCCTTTTCTGTAAAGATTGTTTATAATATTTGAAATAGCTTTTTCGTTTCCGGGAATGAATTTTGACGAGAAGATGACAGTATCGCCTTCCTTGATTTTTATTTGTTTATGAATGCCTCTGGACATACGGGCCAGGGCCGACATGGGTTCACCCTGGCTGCCGGTTGTTATTATTATTATTTCATCGTCTTTAAAGTCATCGATTTGTTTAATATCAATTTCCATCCCCTCAGGGATATGGATGTATCCAAGATCTTTCGCGATATTTGTGCTGGTTTCTATACTTCTGCCGCTAATTAGTACTTTATTTCCTTTTAATCTCGCAATATTAACTATTTGTTGTATTCTCGCGACATTTGAAGCAAAAAGAGCTACAATTATACGTCCCTTGCTTTCAATTATTATCTTTGCCAGAGCTTCACCTATATCCTTGTCGGATATAGTATATCCTTCCTTTTCCACATTTGTGGAGTCTGACAGCAGCGCAAGGACTCCTTCATCTCCACACCTGGCAAACTTATTCAGATCGGTCATTACGCCATCCACCGGCGTATGGCTGATTTTAAAATCCCCTGTGTGCACAATAAGCCCATAAGGTGTTTTAACGGCAATTCCTATGCCATCCACAACGCTGTGGCTTACACGGATAAACTCAAGCTCAAAAATTCCTATTTTAAGTTTTTTTCTATGAGAAATTTCATTGAGAGAAGTTGATGAAAGAAGACCATGTTCTTCAAGCTTGTGCCTTACTATTCCAAGCGTGAAACGAGTTCCAAAGACCGGAGCATTTATTTCTTTAAGCAGATAGGGCAGAGCTCCAATATGATCTTCATGAGCATGGGTTAAAACGATACCTGAAACTTTGGACTTGTTCTCTTTCAGGTAATTAAAATCTGGTATTACATAGTCAACGCCAAGCATATAATCTTCAGGGAACATAAGACCTGCATCAACAACAAAAATAGTATCTCCGTATTCAAAGGCCATCATATTAAGGCCGATTTCTCCTAACCCGCCCAACGGGATTATTTTCAATTTCATAATGTGTCTGTTTTCCCCTTTTCAAAAGATTCGCAAATGATATTTCTTACTTTTTCCAGAAGCTCGTCTTTAGTTTTTCTATTATAACTTTTTGTTTCAATTGGTTCTTTGATTTCTATAGTAACATTTCCCTGTCTTATAATGAGTTTATCCTTTGGCATGATAGGCCATGTTCCGTGTATTATTACAGGAACTATCGGAACGCCGGATTCCAATGCTAAAACAAACCCGCCTTTTTTAAATGGCCTGATATTACCATCTTTGCTGCGTGTACCCTCAGGATAGATTAATACAGAAATTCCTTCCCGAATATTTTTTGCAGCCTTTTTTAAGCTTTTAAAAGCAGCTCTGCGATTTGATCGGTCAATATTTATATGTCCAATCCTGTGCATCGCATAACCGAAAATCGGTATCTTGAAAAGTTCTGCTTTTGCAACCCATCTGAACTTAAAAGGAAGATGAGCCAGAGCAACGGGAATATCAAAGTTGCTCTGGTGGTTAGACATGTATATATAAGACCTGTCAGGTCGTAAGTTGTAAACGCCATCGACGGTTACTTTAATGCGGCTGACGGCAAGCACAAATTTAGCCCATGCTTTTGTACAATTATAAGCCAGATCGCCATTTTTATTTATAAAAGATGCAAGTATGGTTAGGCTGCTGAAGAAGACTGTAGCAGGAAGAGCAAATATTGCAATAATCAGGGTTCGTATCATAGATAGTAATAGTTCACGGTTGTCGGTTAACGGTTGATCAAAACATAAAGTAACTAATAGACTGAAGGTAGAAGGCTTTTAGGGAAAAGACTCCCAGAAGCCAAAATGTTATTAAAGCGGCCAGAAATTTTGTCCTAAACATAGAAAATAACGTTCAGAAATCATCTGTTTCCTTCAGTCTATAGCCTTCAGCCTAAACGCCTGCGTAGTTGCCTAAGTTATTATTTCCAGTTTTTCGAATATTGAGTCGGCAAACTGAATAATCCAGTTGCGCTGTGATTCGGTTGCATAGTTTGTACAATTGCATTTTATTGTACTTCTGGATCTTACAAGAAGTTCACAGGATACACGGTCAGGTTCTATATCCATTGCAAAATAAAATGGCCGGCATTCTTTATGTTCAGCCTGAATGTCAGTCAGGATATTTTCATCAAGCTGTATCCAGTATATTCCATCTATCTTTGAAGAACCAACGTTCTCATCCAGATAAGTCTTAATCTTTTCGTATTCTCCGAGTCTTAGATCATCAATAATATATTGTTTCATAATAATTTAAAATTAGCATAGATTATTTTAGCGCGCAACCTAAATCCTGCAAGTGTCGAGTTTGCCACAACCACAAGGCCTGAAGCTGTAGTGCGCTACCGTTCAATTTTCATCGCTCTCTAACCTTGAACCGTGGAACTTTGAACCTGAGTAGTTACGACAAATTAACCTTGCTGGTGTTTAAGGATAATAGATAAGCGTATTAACATCAAAAATGAATATTCTTGACCAGTTACATGTTTTCAAGATATTAAACCAAAATTCAGTACTTTTCTTCCACCTCTTAACTGGGAAAACAATAGATGACAGACATTGAATATAAAAAGACTATATTTGAAATTCTAAATAATTTTAAAGGCATTGAACCCCTTAAAGAATTGTTCTGGACAGAATTGAACTATGATCGGGTTAATGAATCTCTTTCCCGAAGGGGTTGGCCTAAAACAGCAACTAAGATCTTAGCAGAAGATCCTGTCCTGTTTGCTTCCGGTGGGCAGAGCGATGAGTTTCATATTATTTATTCGCGTTTGTCATCGGATCGTCTTTTTATTACTCATGAACGCCCTGTTGTTTCAAAGCTTTTGAATGATCATCCTTATTCGTTGTTTATATTCTCAAATGAGGCACAGGACAGATGGCATTTCATTAACGTTAAATATGATGAAAAAACAGAAAAACGCCGCCTGTTTAGAAGAATTACAATTGGGCATGGGGAACGGCTGCGAACAGCTACAGAACGTATAGAAATGTTAAATCTCGAGCGCACTGAAAAGGATTTATTTGGTCAGCCTCCTTTAGCAATACAGCAAGTCCATGATTATGCCTTTGATGTTGAAGCTGTCACAAAACAATTTTTTGATGAATACAGAATTGTTTTTTAAAAATCTTCAGAACAATTTGGAAAGCCAAAGCAAAGATAAAGTATGGGCGCATGACTATGCGCTTCAGTTTTTAAACAGAGTTATGTTTCTGTATTTTATCCAGCGAAAAGGATGGCTGGGTGAAGACAGTGAGTTCCTCAGTTCTTTCTGGAAAAGTTACCAAAAAACAGAACAGCCTGAAGATACGTTTTTTGAACAATGGCTTTCAGTACTCTTTTTTGAAGCCTTCAACAATAAATTTCATGGAGGACACCGCCATTTCCCAAAAGAAATAAAGAGAGCTTTGGCAACAGCCCCATATCTTAACGGTGGACTGTTTCAGAAAAATGATCTGGATCAAAAACCTGCAAAAATTACTGATGTACGCTTTGAACAAATATTTGCTTTTATGGAGAGATATAATTTCACTATTTCTGAAGACAGCCCTCTTGATAAAGAAGTTGCGGTTGATCCGGAAATGATTGGAAAAGTATATGAAAGCTTAGTCAATGTTTCAGATAAAGTTGATAAACGCGGCGATGCCGGTATTTTTTACACGCCAAGAACTGAAATTGATCTTAT
Source organism: Deltaproteobacteria bacterium (assembly GCA_030611115.1). Next base: position 2,195 of record JAUWQK010000078.1, on the reverse strand, counting down.
GTGCCGTCTATCGCTTGTAGATAATCTTACAAATCATGTAGGCAAAAAATACAAAGATCTTATATATGAGGTCGTATTTGCATTTGAACTGGATGAAAAAACTCTTGCCGATAAAGCTTTGGTAAAGGCCAACTTGTGGAAAGAATTTAATGACAGTTTGGGTAAAATTACTGTTTTAGATCCAGCATGTGGTTCTGGTTCTTTTCTTGTTGGAATGCTGTATATTCTGGATGACCTTCAGGACAGGGCTGCAAAACAACTTAAATCAACTGAGACGCCTTATGACCGGAAAAAAAGAATTATCAGGGAAAACCTTTATGGTGTGGATGTCATGGCTTGGGCCTGCCATGTGGCGGAGCTCAGGCTTTGGCTTGCACTCATCATAGATGCGGAAATTCCCGCCGCAGATCTCCATATAAGAAAAGAGCCTTTATTGCCGCATTTTTCTTTCAAAATTCGCTGCGGGGACAGCCTTGTTCAAGAAGTCGGCGGTATTAATCTTGGACATATTCAAAGTTCACAAAATATTTCTTCGACACTAATAAAGCGACTTGCAAAACTTAAAACAGAAAAATTCAAGTTCTATAATAATGACCCATCCTGTCAGTTCCGATCAACAGATGAAGCCATGCATGAGGAACTGCAGATTTTCCGCGATATTTTGGGAACGCTTGAACATAACATTGAACAAGAAATAAAAAAAATCCAAAGAGCACAGGAAATGTCTATTGGGAAGAAATATAGACAACCTGACTTTGAGGGATTTTCAGAACCAAAACCACATCAGACTAAACTTGACCTGAAATCCTCTGATAAACAAAAAAAGATTAAAATTTTACAGCAAGATATGGAACGTATTAAACAAGCACGATCAGCCTTAAAAGACGTGAAAGACGTTCCATTTGTCTGGGATATTGCATTCGTTGAAATTTTTGGTGGTATAAATTCAGGCTTTGATATTGTTATTGGAAATCCCCCATATGTTAGACAGGAAAATATTTCAGATCCCCTGCTTTCCAATGAAGAGGTTACAACTTCAAACAAAAAAGAATACAAAGCCAAGCTTGCAAGGTCTATATATCAAGTTTTTCCTCATTTCTTTGAGTATAATGCTTCAAGAGATACTGCCGCAAATAAAATTGGTGCCAAGAGCGACCTTTATATATATTTTTATTTACATGGTCTTTCACTTTTAAATCCAAAGGGTACATTCTGCTTTATTACTTCCAATTCCTGGCTTGATGTTGGTTATGGAAAACGCTTGCAGGAATTTCTTCTTAAACACTGCCACATAAAAATGGTCATTGATAACCAGGCAAAAAGGTCTTTTGCTTCTGCTGATGTAAATACGGTCATTGTGTTTTTTTCGTCACCCGATATGAAAAAAGAAACAAGACTGGAAGAAACTGCAAGGTTTGTGATGTTTAAAGAGCCTTTTGAACATATTCTATCGCCGGTTATTTTTGAAGAAATTGAAACAGCTAAAAAACGGGAAACCACGCCTGAATATCGTGTTAATCCAATAGTACAGAAACTACTTCTTGAGGATGGATGCGAAATTCATGATGATAAAGACTCTAAAAAGGATAAGCAGAAAGGACGAAAAAATATACCTAAGACAGCCCCTTTAATAAAAATAGCAAAATACATTGGAAATAAATGGGGTGGTAAATATTTGCGAGCACCCGATATTTACTGGACTATTTTAAAAAAAGGAAAAGACAAATTGGTTCGATTAGGTGATGTTGCTGAAGTTAGGTTTGGAATTAAAACAGGTGCTAACGACTTCTTTTTTCTTGATAAGAGTCGATCTGAAGAATTGGATATCGAAAAAGAGTTTTTAATGCCAGTAATAAAGAGCCCTCGTGAATCAAAACACTTACGTATTGTTCAGAAGAATCTGAAGTATAATATCATTATGTGCCATAAAAACAAACATGAACTTAAAGGCACAAAAATATTGGAACATATTAAATGGGGTGAAGAAAAAGGTTATCATAAAAGACCAAGTTGTTCGGGTCGAAAAAATTGGTGGGATTTAGGACAATGGGCTTTTGCTCAATTGTTATGGGTTGAAATAATGTTTGCATCTTTTAAAGGGTGTTGAAAAGTACTACCTTACAATCTGTTGTTTTGTAATATATTCAGACTATTATCATTGATTACTACTAAAAATTGCATTTAAGCATAGTAAT
>JAUWQK010000199.1 GCA_030611115.1 Deltaproteobacteria bacterium | reverse complement strand
CTTGAAAAAAAGAGAGTGGGAATTTCGTGTGACCCAGAAGATTGGATAAATACCGCTCTTGATATGCCAAAACTCAGATTAGTTCCTCTCTCTCCTGTTTTATCATATCGCTCAACTGTGTTACCCCAACCTTTCCATGATGATCCGGCTGACCAAATTATTGTTGCAACGGCAAGGGAAGAAAATGCCACGATATTGACAAAAGATGAAAAAATTCTTGCTTATAAAAATGTTCGAAGTTTTTGGTAACCATTAACAAAATGGCAGAACTAAGCAGTTGAGCAGACCGCAAGGATAGATGCCGCCAGTGTGAACGGATAACGGAAATTGATTCCCAATGATTCATGCGTATCTCGCACCAGCACAGCCTTGCTTTATCATCTTAAGAAAAAGCAATAGATTTGCCTGTTTTGATCAGATATCTATTTTTTCGTCTATTTCTATATTTTTTTCCCCCTGTCGTATGCCGGCGGCAACAATATCAGGGTCGTGTTCGAAGAAAAGTATCCATTTTTCTTTTAATGCTCTGTTTAAAAACTTTTCCTTTTCACTAACTATGGTTACAGGGTAGTTATCATATGCCATATGCCAGGGGTAGGGCAGATGCGCTGATGTGGGAATAAGATCCGCACAAAAAAACAGGGAATTTGTTTTGCCTTTTACAAGCGGATGTTGCTGGCCGAGCGTATGCCCCTGGGTTACAATAATATCAATACCTTTAAATAATTCCTTTTGGCCTTCTATAAGCTTTAAAACCCCATATTCCTCCAAGGGCATAAAGTCTTCTTTCATATAGCTTGCCGCATCTCCGGCATTTGGTTTGATTGCGGATTCCCAATGTTCTTTTTGCAGATAATATGTTGCATTCGGAAAAGTCGGGACAGTTTTCCCTTTCTTTATAGACGTTGAACCACCTGTGTGATCAAAATGAAGGTGTGTAATAATAACATCTGTAATGTCGCTGCAGGTTAATTCATATTTTGCTAATGCCAAATCCATATCTGTCGAGCTTTCATCAATTTTGTATATTTTTATCAGCTTTTCCGAGAACTTGTTACCCAAACCTGTATCTACAAGAATTGTTCTTCCTTCACCTTTTATAAGAAGAGATCTTGTTGTCAATTGAATGAGATTTTTATTATCGGCAGCAATCTTCTTTTCCCACAAAGCCTTGGGAACCACTCCGAACATGGGGCCCCCGTCCAGTGAAAATCTGCCCATTTCAACAGAATAACATTCATAATTTCCGAATTTCATAATTTTTCTCTATGCCACAAGAAGTTGAAAACCAGTGTCGTGTCACGCGTGAAATATCGTACCAGGCACTCGTCATTCCCGCGGAAGCGGGAATCCAAAAGCACCGAAGTAGTCAGAAATACTGGATTCCCGCCTTCGCGGGAATGACGGCCATATTTGCGACACTACATAGATGACAGGACACTAGTAATATATTACCTTTAAATGGGCTATTGTTCAAACAATAATTTTAGATTTTATAGTGTGTAATTCAATACCGTTGGTAAAAAATCCACCTCTGTGATTGTGATAGGCGAACCGTGAAAATTTTTCACAAAAAACAAAAAAGGGCTAACCATAATTGGCTGACCCTTTGAAATAAGTGGTGCCCCCGGCAAGGATCGAACTTGCGGCACATGGATTAGGAATCCAATGCTCTATCCACTGAGCTACGGGGACATTTAGTAAGAAAAACAATTTGTTAGGCTTCACAATTCACCTTAATTTTTTCGTCAATTTGGTGAATTGTGCCCGCGACGGATTTTAGGTAATTATCTTGCTGTTTGGCAGCAAGTTTGAGGTCAGTGTCATTTACAATATTATATCGGTCAAAGACTGATCTCGTCTTATGTCCTGAAAACATCATGGCTACACGTTCGGAGACTCCAGAGCGGACAATATTTCTAATGGCGGTTCTTCTGAAATCGTGAAAGTGTCTTAAATTAATTTTAGCATCTTTGCAAGAATTTTTCCATGCCTTATCGAACCGTTTAACCCTATCAGTTCCACTTCTATTTAGATTCAAGCTTTGACACCATAGTCTTTTGGCATCATTGATATTTATTCAAAACAAAATATCCTTATTTAAAACTCAGCATAGTTGAAAGGGGTCATGAAGGGCAAATCTACATTTTACTCTTGTCGTTTATCATCAAGGGTTAAACATAGACCCTTTTTTCTGACCTTGTTAGAGCCTTTTGATAATTTCTTTATGTGTGTCAATATGTTTTTTAAGTGCTGCTGGATTTAACCAAATGCGTATATAGTTATTCTTGTAGTCATACGAAATTGACTGATTATCTAACAATTCTTCGATATTAGTCCGATCTTCATCTGAAACCCGGTATGATATTGAAGCCTGCTTATTTCCTCTTCGATTTATTACGATTCGCTTTGTGCCGCCAATAAAGACTGTAGCGCCATTTTTACGATAGTTAATGCGATTATCCGAACAGCATTCGAGAACAACAGGTGCAAGCAACTCAATAACTTGTCCTGTTTCTGGGTATTTCTTTTTTAAATATTCGATGCCATGAGTTGAGCCATTTTCTTCCTCTATCTCTGGTTCTTCAAAACTATCAATGATTTTTGTAAATACCATTGATACGGAGTCACCGTGGCGATAAAGATTAGCCTGAATACCAATAAGCGGAACACTGTGGGATAAAAGATTAACGACATTGTAAAAACGGCTATTTATTTTTTCGGCGATCAGTACAGCCGTATGCTGCCTTTTGGGACGCTTCTTTTTCTCAATATCCCAATACTCGATAGTTCTTATTATGTGTGTTTCATCAGTTTCACCCAACATAACTTCGATTTCGTAAAGCTCGTCGTCTGAGCCTTTCATCAAAATATCAAGCCTTCCACCTGAAGATTGTTTCTTTTCTTTTGAAACAAGCTCTAAATCACCAATACCCAAGCACGATGGATTGTTACAGATATAATCTTGCAACCAATATTCGTCGAGACCTTGGTCACGTATAGAGATCAAATTCAGTGTTTGAATTTCCTGCATTGGTGATAATTCTCCTTAAACTTAACAATGATTAGTGGGAAAAACGCGCAATATCATGAAACGAAATCGCGCACTACGTGTGCACCTTATATAAAATCATAAAAGCACCGTCCTGCCAAGAAAAAAACAAGTAAGATTTTATTCCGCAGTTTACAAGTCGTAAGCCTAAAAACCCCTATAATCTCAACGGTGACGGTTTGCATTACTGTTATTATCTGTTTTGCAGGATTTTGTTTGGTGTTATTGGATGTTTAATACTGTAAAAAAATATTACA
>JAUWQK010000160.1 GCA_030611115.1 Deltaproteobacteria bacterium | reverse complement strand
TTTGGGTATCCACACAATATGGTATTCCGTACGATAGGCACCGTGTCCTGATAATCGAATCTCCATTCAAACAGTATACCATATCGCCGCCTACTCATTCACCCACGGGCAAGCCCGTGGAACTCTGCCCTCCGGGTTATTCGAGCGGCCTGCAGAACCTCCCGAATATGAAAATTGAGCGTAGAAAACCGCTTTTTTTACTTGTGAGAGGTGCTTTGAAAGTGTTGACGACCGGGATGATTTTCGTTATCGTACAGGCGGAGCCTGGGCCGCGGCATACTTGAAGTTGGGTATGCGCGAGGTCCGAGTGATATTGTTTGGCGATATGAAGGCGCAGAAATGAGCGGTAAATTTAAGTCGCGTACGAAATGGCGGGAGAAATTAGAGAATTGTCCCGAAGGTCTGCCGAAGGTGGTTGAAGGGCCTGCGAAGTGGGCCAAAAGATTCGGGGGCAGGAGGGTGCTTGTGCCGACGCCGCTTCTGGTCGATGAGGTGATACGCAAGGTTCGAAAAGGCAAGTTGGTAACGGTAAATCAAATCAGGGAGCGGCTGGCGGAGGATTTTAAGGCTGAGGCGACGTGCCCGCTTACTACGGGGATTTTTATTCGGATAGCCGCTGAGACGGCGGAGGAGGATTTGCGAGAGGGCAAGAAGCGAATAACGCCATACTGGCGGGTGCTGAAGAAAGACGGCAGCTTGAATCCGAAATTCCCCGGAGGCATCAGGGCCCAGGCTGTGCATCTGAGAGAAGAAGGGCATAAGATTGTCGCTGGAAAGGGCAAGAAGCCTTCACGTGTGCGGGATTTTGAAAAAGTGCTCTGTAAAATATAGGTACAGAGTCGAAAAGTTTGGGGGATTTTGGGGATTGGGGCTGAATTGGAAAGTTTTCGCTGTAAATGTTCTTGTCCGGTGAGTGGGCAGAACCTATAATCCAGGCCGACAAGTAAATAGTGTTTAAGTACTGAACTTTTAGTGTTAAGCACGATTTAGCGGTGTCCTTTTTCATTGCGCCGCCGGCAAAGGGAGAAAAATGGCAAGACGGAAAAAGAGGTCGAAGAAAAAGCCCATAGAGAATTATGGCCACAGAGATAAAGAACGGCTGACTAATCCACCAGTTGGATTAGTTACACCTGATACAGATAAAGACACCGGCCAGAAAACGAAATACGAGTATGACCCGCATTTAGACCCACAATTTGTCTGGGCAGGTAAAGCGGAGCACAACTGGCATGTATTGAGTTTTCCAAGATTTGTTAAAGTTGCTGTTTCGATTATTATACCCATGCACAATAAGTGCTTGTATAGTTTTGCGTGTTTAAAGTCTGTATTTTGTAATACTACTGATATAAATTATGAAATTATAACCGTTGATGACGGTTCGCAAGATGACACACCTCAGATGCTCAGTCAGTGCGAGAACATAAAAATAATAACCAATAACGAAGCAAAAGGGGCTGTGATTGCCTGTAACCAGGGTATCCAACTATCACAAGGTAAATATATACTATTACTTAATAATGATACGAAAGTAACTGCTGGATGGCTTGATGCTCTTTTAGAAACTTTTAGGAATGATCCGAACACAGGATTGGTAGGCGCTAAGCTAATTTATGCAAAAGGTTCATTGCAGGAAGCCGGCGGCACCATTTGGAAAGACGGAAAAGCCTGGAATTATGGCCGAGGCGATGATCCAGCTAAGCCCGAATATTGCTATGTTCGCCAGGTAGATTATTGTTCAGGCGCCGCGATACTTGTTAGAAAAGACATTATAGAAGGTCTTGGTGGTTTGGATTTGCGTTATGTACCTGCATGCTACGAAGACACAGATTTGGCTTTTGCTGTGCGTGAATTGGGTTTCAAGACGGTGTTTCAGCCTTTTTCCAGAGTGATACATTATGAGGGAGTGACTTATGGTAAAAGCGCGTTTGCCGGCATAAAAAAGTTTCAGTTTACTAATAGGATAAAATTTCAGGAAAAATGGCAAAATGTATTAGCAAAACAATTTAATCACAATGAGAAACGTTATCTTGCAAGAGAAAGAGGCAAGAAAAAACGGATTCTCATAATCGACCACTATGTGCCGGAATACGATAGAGATTCAGGTTCTGTCAGAATGTCCTGGATTATAAAGATTTTAGATGAACTTGGTCACAAAGTCGTATTTTGGCCTGATAATCTTCAGTGTAGAGAACCTTATACAAGCCGACTCCAATGGATGGGTGTGGAAGTAGTATATGGGAAAAATTCTCTGAGTAAGTATCTTGCCAGTAATGGAAAATATATTGATCTTGTCTGGATTTGCCGGAGAGGGATTGCATGGAAATACCACAAGACTGTAAGAAAATTAACGAATGCACCAATATGTTTTGATACCATAGATTTGCATTATCTTCGGGAATCGCGTCAGGCCGATATAAACGGCCAAAGAATCCTCATGAAAAGTGCACAAAAATCCAAAAAAATGGAGTTAACTTTAGCAGCCAATAGCAATATTACGCTTGTGGTAACCCCCGTTGAAAAGAACCTACTGAAAAAAGAAGGTATATTTAACGTAAGGATATTGTCCAATATACATGCACTATCCTTCTCCCCAACCCCACTAGATGAGAGAAAAGATTTAATGTTTATTGGCGGCTTTGCGCATCTCCCAAATGTAGATGCTATAATATGGTTCGTGGGTTCAATATGGCCTGATATTAAGAGGCAGTTGCCAGGTATAAAGTTCTACATTGTCGGAAGTTCCCCCCCCCGTTGTATCAGGGCGCTTGCAAACACAGATGTTATTGTTACTGGTTACCAAAAGGAAGTTGAGTCCTACTTCCGACAGTCAAAGGTATTTGTTTGTCCACTTCGATATGGTGCGGGAATAAAAGGCAAAATCGGACACAGTATGAGTATGGGGTTACCGGTAGTAACTACTTCGATCGGAGCCGAAGGTATGGGTTTAGAGTGTGAAGAAAGTGCCCTTGTAGCCGATGATGAAAACTCGTTTGTAAAAAATGTAGTTCGACTTTACACTGATGATGAGCTCTGGAATAAGTTATCACACAATGGGATCAAACATGTTAAAAATTTTTATTCACCAGAAACTGCCAAAAAAAAGATTCAAGCTTTGGTAGATGAAATTACTTCTGCTGGAGATAAAAACATGAAGCAAAAAATTAAAAAATTAGTCAAAAGGCTGTTAGACAGGTTGCCTTATATTAGAACGCCCAAGAAGAAACTCGAAGAATTTGGAAAGGGGGCTACAATTGCTTTTCCACTCGGCCATTACTACAGTCCGTTCCCATCAAAACAAGAAATCTTAAAGAGAGAGAAACAAATCTTCGACATCAGGGGAAAAGATATTGACGATGGAATTGACCTTAATGAAAAAGAACAACTGGAATTACTCGAAAAACTAAAAAACTACTATCCTGCAATTCCTTTTAAAGACCACAAGGAGGGCAAGTTAAGATATTATTTTAAAAACCAATTCTATGGTTATTCAGATGCTATTTTTCTCTATTGTGTAATAAGACATTTCCAGCCGAAAAAAACCATTGAGGTTGGCTCTGGCTTCTCTTCGGCGGTGATGCTGGACACTAATGAATTGTTTATGAAAAATAAAATTCAGTGCCATTTTATTGATCCTCATCCAGAACGCTTACTGACTTTATTGAATGAAGAAGATAAAAAGAACCATAAAATCATCAGCGATTGTGTCCAGGATGTTGATTTGGAACTTTTTAAACAGGTAAAGGAAAATGATATTCTTTTTATTGACTCATCTCATGTTTCAAAAACAGGTGGTGATGTTAATCATATCCTGTTTAACATATTGCCTAACCTAAATAGCGGTGTCCTAATACATTTCCATGATGTCTTTTATCCATTTGAATACCCTAAACAATGGGTATTGGCAGGAAGAGCATGGAATGAAAGTTATATATTGAGAGCTTTTTTACAATTTAATTCAAGATTTAAAGTAGTCCTTTTTAACAACTTCTTACAGCGCTTTCACAAAGACTGGTTTGATGAAAACATGCCATTGTGCCTAAAGAAGAACGATGATGCCATATGGCTGGAAGAGTGTGGCAGCATATGGTTGAGGAAATTATAAATTGACTACTCAGCAATAATAACGGGTGTAGTTTTCATTCTACGTAAAATCATTGTTCATGCGGACCGTTTAAGTTGAATATATTGTTTCCAGAATACATCCCATCTGTTTGATTTAACAAAGCATCGCAAATACAGAATGCGCTGTCCGCCCTGGCGGGACCA
>JAUWQK010000008.1 GCA_030611115.1 Deltaproteobacteria bacterium | reverse complement strand
GGCGGTATCTATCGGAGGTTTTGCCGCAGGCGGGGGAGGCGCGAGTATTGCCAAGAATCACCCGACTGTCGGTCGGATTACAAACGGCGCCTTTATCGAGAGGGAATTGGAGTATGATTTTGAAAACAGGAAGTCACTTTCCATAAATCTTTATCGACCTGATTTTACGACTGCGACAGGAATGGCCGGAGCCATAAATGGTGTGATAGCCGGCGTAGAGGCGAAGCTTGTTAATTCATCTACCATTGCTGTAAATATAAAGGAATCTTTTAAAGGGAGCATAGTGAAGCTTGTCTCGACTATTGAAAACATTAATGTTGCGGTTGACTCACCGGCGGTTGTGGTCATAAGTGAGAAGACCGGCACAATTGTTATGGGAGAAAATGTTAGGATATCCACCGTTGCCGTGGCGCATGGGAATTTATTCATTCAGATAAAAGAGAAAAAAAAGGTGTCTCAGCCGTCCCCCTTTGCTCCTGGTCCTCCTGCCGGCAACGTTCCGGTTGAAGCTGGAGGCAACACGCTGATTGCTCCGGGAGGACAGACGGTTGTGACAACTGAAACAGCAATCGGCGTTGAAGAAGAGGAGAATCGTCTGGTGCTGGTGCCGGAGGGAGTTACTATTCAGGATGTTGTAAGGGCTCTTAACGCTATAGGTGTTACGCCGGGAGATCTGATAACCATATTACAAACAATCAAATCCGCAGGAGCGCTCCAGGCGGATTTGAAGGTAATATGAAAAAGGGGTATATTGCAATACGCCCATGCTAAAAGCTTAAGGGCCAGGGAGGAATCGTATGGAAGGAATGGGAAGCTTAGGCGGATTATCGACAGGAATTGTCTCAGGGCGGGAAGAGCCGAACCGGCTTGACCGGAAGCAGCTGAAAATCAATGAAGAGAAGTTGAAAAAAGCGTGTGCTGATTTTGAATCCATCTTCATCAGTCACATGCTTAAGACCATGCGTAGCACGGTTCCAAAAAGCAAAAGCAATTTTCCGGGCAAGGATATTTATTCCTCATTGGTTGACCAGAAGGTTGCGGAAGACCTCACAAAAAGAGGGGGTGGCATAGGCCTTCAGGAAATGCTTTTACGCCAGCTCAACAGGGCGGGTATCATGGGTCAGGAACCAGCGATCAGGGATCGGGAAGAGTAACTAAAGTTTTATTGCAACCTTGCCGATATTATTATAATAATGGTAAAGGTGAAATAAAAAGGAGGTGTTGTATAATGAAAATTACTGAGAATGGAAATTCTATGACTGAACTCATTTCACAGTATAAGATAAATGAGAACAAAGTGGTTCCCGAGCCTGAGAAGCAGGCTGCTAACAGTGTAGCTCAGGAAGAAAGGGTTAGTTTATCCTCCGCGGCAAGGGATATTCAGCGGGCAGAGAAGGCTATTAAAGAGCTCCCAGAGATTCGGGAAGAAAAGGTTCGGGATTTGCAAGATCAGATAGAAACGGGAAGATACGAAGTCAGCGGAGAAAAGATTGCCGGAAAAATGATAAGTGAATCCGTTCTGGATGTCGTGGTTTAAAGCAATGAATAATGAACTGCATTTTCTTTATGACTCTCTTATTTCAGTGCTGAGAAACGAGGTGGATGTTTACAGTAAAATTCACGACTGTTTCTTGGATGAGAGAGAAATCCTGGCGGGATCTTCCGTGGATGAGCTGCATGAAAGCAATTCCAGAAAAGAGACCTGTGTTTTAAAGGCCAGGATGGTCGAAGAGGCAAGGACAAAATTAGTTGAGAAAATCATCAATGTTCTTAATCTTGACGGAAAAGCCCTCGATAAGGATAGAAGCCTTTCAGCGCTGCTGTTCCATGGAAATGACAGCCAGAAAAGGGCTATGGAGGAATGCCGGTCAGCGCTTAAATCTCTTTTGATGGACATTCATAGGTTGAATGATAGGAATAAAACGTTGCTGGATTCTTCTCTCTTTTATGTACGAAAATCTATTGATTTTCTAGGGCAGCTTGTCTACCCCTGCGCAACCTATATGAACACAGGAAGATTAAAAGCAAACAATCTGAATGGAAAGATCCTAAGCAGGGAAGGATAGACAAATGTCGGGTCTCGATGCATTGAATATTGCAAAAGACAGTCTGTTGAGTCATCAGACTGCAATAAATATTACAGGGACCAATATTGCCAATACAAACACCTCTGGATATTCGAGACAGAGAGCGGCATTCAGCACCTTGGTTCAAAGCGTTGAGATAGCAGGAATACAAAGGATATACGATCAGTTTTTAGGGGTTCAGATCAATGAGCAGGCGAATGATTTGGGCGACAGTGAAGCAAGAAAGGACGCGCTGGGCAGGATTGAAATGACCTTTAATGAGACTGACGGCGGCGGAATTAATGAATTAATGAATAAATTCTGGAGCGCCAGGGAGGATTTGTCTGCGAATTCTTCGGGGCAGGCTGAAAGACAGACGCTGGTTTCTGTTTCCGAGAGTCTGACCTCCATGTTTCGCTCATATAGTGATGACCTTCGTTCCGCGCAGGATGATGCAAATGCACGGATACCGATTCTGGTGGATCAGATCAACGACTATGCCTCTGATATAGCTGATATAAACGCCAGAATTTTACAGGCCGGAACCGAGGATACGGATGAGCCTGGTCTGAATAGTCTCAGAGACAAAAGGGCAAAGCTTTTATCAGAGCTGGCTCAGATTGTCGATTTCCATTATGTCAAGGATGCAAAGGATGCAATAAGCGTTTTCCTGTCCAACGGCATGCCGCTGGTAGAAGGCGATCAGACATGGGAACTTGATGTCGATCCAGATACCCTAGGCTCCAATCCTTCTTTTTATAACATTGTTTTCAAAGATGACGCGGATAAGGTGATCAATACTTCTATCACAAAGGGAAAACTGGCGGCTTTCCTGGAGGTTCGCGATACCACGGCAAAAGATTATATGGAGAGCCTTGATGCTCTCGCTTCCGCCCTTGTTGAAAAGGTAAACGAACAGCATGAAAAGGGGTATGATATGAATCAAAATCTGGGTGAAGATTTCTTTGTCTTTGACATAGATCCGGAAGTCGAAGAGGCCAGATATATGAAAGTCAACGCCGATATCATAGCCGATATAAATAAAATAGCAGCATCTGAAACAGTCAATGGCGATGGTGGAAATGCCCTAAGTATGAATGCTATAAAAGATGATCTGACTATGGATGACGAAAAATCGACTTTCAGCTCCTACTATTCGTCTCTCGTGTCGCAGGTCGGTCAGGATGTTGCGTATGTAAACAGGAGTTTTGATCATCATACAGATCTCATGGGCCAGTTGACGAACAGAAGAGAGGGAATTTCCGGGGTGTCGATTGATGAAGAGATGATGAACCTTATCAGGTATCAGACCGGTTATAATGCGTCGGCCAGACTTTTCGGCGCTGCACAGGAACTGGCGGATACCCTGATGAGTCTGGTGAAGTAGACCCCTGAAAGCGAGGTGCCTTATGGTAATGCGTATATCGGAAAACATGAAATTTAATACAATGATCGATAATATGTTCAGATCCCAGGACAGTTATAATAAAATTGCTGAAAAAATTGCTTCACAAAAGGAAATTAACAAACCGTCGGATGATCCAATCGGTATGAACAGGGTGCTGAACTTGCGAGAATCCAGAGCATCTGTTGAACAATACACCCGAAATATGGATAATTGTGAATCATGGCTCACCATCACGGAATCAAAACTGTCGGCTGCGAGCGACCTTCTGGTAGATGCCAGGGTAGTGGCTATTGCCCAGTCAACAGCGACCTCGACTGCCGAGGTGCGAAGTTCTGAAGCAGAGACTGTGCAGCATCTCATAGATGAAATGCTTACCCTTGCCAATTCAAAGTATGATGGCAGGTATCTTTTTTCGGGCACAAAAACGGAAGAAGCTCCTTTTTCATCTTCTGTAAGAACTGTCAAAGAAATAGGAATGGTTATTGAACCTGATGGAAATGGTGATTACGACGGCACAGTGACAGTGACTTCAGCTCCAGAAGACTATTCAGGCAGTGTGAACAAGACTTATGTTGTGAAAATAGTAACTGATGGTGAACTATTAGCAGATACGACATATCAAGTTTCTGATGATGGCGGTAAGACCTGGAGTTTACCATCAACAGGTCTGGTGGCCGGCACGCCTATTACACTGGGAGACGGAGTGGAATTAGCGTTTACCGCCGAGGGATCAGATGCTGATCATTATCTGGCCGAGGATGACATCTTTTACGTCCAGGCCCTTGCCCCAAGCTATTACAACGGCAACGGCGAAGAAATGTCCATTAATATCGGCGAAGGAACCCCCTTTGCTTACTCCATTTCAGGTGAAGCAATCTTTACGGACAAGGGTGAGGGGAGTGTTGATGTATTCGGGATTCTCAATGAGTTGAAGACAGCGCTGGAGAATAACGAACCAGATATCATTGCATCCTGCCTGGACGGTCTTAAAGATGCGTCTGATCAAATATCGAAAAATATTTCCAGATGCGGGGGCAGGATGAACAGGCTGGAGATAGCAAAAAACAACATGGCTGATATGGATATGGATTTAGTCGGGCTGATTTCTAACGCAGAAGATGCAGATATAACTGAAATAATCAGCAAGCTTGCAATGAAAGAGATTGCTTTGCAGGCATCGTATGCATCGGCATCAAAGATAGGAAATTTAACAATACTTGATTTTCTTAGATAAATGAAATGTTAATTTTAACAAGAAAATTAGGCGAAACAATAAGAATCGGAAATGAGATCAGGGTTACCATCTTAGAGGCAAGGGGAAAGCAGATAAGGGTGGGGATAGATGCTCCCTCAGACGTAGCCGTTCACCGAGAGGAAGTTTATCAAATTATTAAGCAACAGAATATCCTGGCGGCAGGATATGATGATTCAATCGGCAAGAACCTGTCCCATGTATGGAACAGGCTGAAAAACCAGAAGGAGGAAGTTGAGTGAAGATTTCTACCACCCGTTTTGGAGATATAGATATTGATGAATCCAGCGTTATCCGGATGAAGGAGGGGATGCTGGGTTTTGAGCACTTGAAAAGATATAAGCTTTTCATTCAGAATGAAAAGATTCCCTTCTGGTGGTTTCAGTCAGTTGATGATGGTTCAATCGCTTTTGTCGTTATCAATTCTCTTGGCGTAAAACCGGATTACGAGCCGGTAATATCTGACGCTGAAGTAAAATCACTTGAAATCGAATCCCCTGAGGATACGATTTTGCTGTCTGTTGTGACGATCCGTTCTGACCCGTTAAAGGTGACGGCGAACCTGAGGGCCCCCATTGTGATCAATACAAAAAAGATGCTGGCAAAACAGATTATCCTTGTCGATTCGGATTATCCCGTTCAATATCCTGTAACAGAGAATAATGCAGTTCTCGAAGAAAAGGAAAAACCAGAAATACTCCCTTCGGTGTTAGACCTGTAAAACTATCATTTAAAAACATGGCACACGCAAAACACAAATCAGGAATTAAACTATTATTAATACTTGGTATCCTGATTATATCTTCATTATCTTTATTTACCATATTCTTGAAAAACAGAAGTAATAACAATATTACAGCACTTCTAACAGAAATTGAAATCTCAATTTTACAATGCAGAAGGGCAGAAAAAAATTTTTTAATTCGTCATGAGCAGACTAATGTTGATGATTTTAAACAAAACATCAAAGTTCTATGTAAATTGACAGAGAGTTTAACAGTTTATACGAATGATAAAGTCAATCTTAGTCTGATAGAAGAAATTGAAATTAATATAGATATTTATAAAAATACATTTCAGGATATTTGTGGCTTGTATGATGACGCTAAATTTGGAAAAGTTAACGACATTGCCTTATCTAAAATTACAGATGAGGTTACATTATTAGCAGAACCGGAAATTGTTCCTTCTTCATCAGGCAAAATTAAAAGCCTTATTGAAGCTGCAAGAGACCTTGAATATTACATTAACACAGTGTCGGATAACTCAACTGCATTAATTTCAATGTTACAAGCCAGAAGATGGGAAAAAAACTATCTGAAAAGATACGACAAACTGACAAATAGTATTGACTCTAAATCAATGTATTATGCGAATAATACAAGGCATGAAATAAAAAAACTAAAGGACTGGCTGATTTCCTTAGATTCAAAAAAATATAAAAAACATTTATTTATCAAGTTGAAAAACTCATTGGATCAATATGAACAAAATTTTAATTATTTAACAAACAATGTTGATGTCTATTACATCAAAAAACGAGAAATGCTGAGAGCTGCAAGGAATATATCCAATTCCATACAAACTATTAAAGACAGGTTAACAGACAATATCCCGGAAAGCGATATTGCCGGCATATACTACCTGAGTCCCAGGTTGCCGACACATGGCCAGCCACAAGGGAATTACCATGATATTGGCTCACTGATAAAAAATCAACCTGGCGGTTCGGGGTACAGGCATTGTAAAAACTGGATACAATTTTACTTTGATCAGGACGGTAATTATTCAAAAGAACACATGATATCTTCTGTTTATTTTCATGTCTGGATCAGAACTATAGATGAAAGTATAGATGTTGGCTATGAAAAAAACGGAATGTATAGCGGTGGCAGAGGCGCAGTTGATGATTTTATAACTATTAATAAAAATTATTATAAAGCTTATTCGGAGAAAAACGGAAGTGCGTTGATTACAGGAAAAATCGATATGGACTGTGCCATAAATGGGGAGGATATATACAAATTTGCATTTAAACTTTCCAGACATTCAAGCTTCCCGTTTATTTCGATAGAACCAGACCAGTACTCTTTTATTATTATCAATCCACCATCTGAGCGCATATTAAAACTTACAGATACTGATGAAGACGGACTGAATGATTACCTGGAGATGTATGAGTACAATACCAACCCATACGATGAAGATACGGACAATGATGGATTACACGATAAAACAGAAACACTCAAGGGAACTCCCCCTAATATTAACAACCTTTATACAGGAGAAATTATTACCGGCCTTTCAAAAACTCCACATATCAAAAATACTTTGTACAAAGATAAAGACTGGATAATTGATAATAAGCAAACATATAAAAATACTAGGTTTATACTGGATGGTAACGCCATCATTCAAAATGGCGGATCACTCAGGTTTGATAATTGTATTATTGAGATGAACAAAGAGGATACCGGCAAAGCGATCATTGTGGACAAAACAGGCGTCCTTAATTTAATAAAGACAGAACTGATTTTCAATAAAACCGGCTATTGGCACTCTATAATTGGAAATGCCGAAGTCAAGACAAGTTCAAATTTTGACATATATGGAAAAGTAGTAATAAACGAAAGTAAAACAACTAACAGTTTGGGCATTAATGTTTTTGAGGGAAGTAAGCTTGAAATTGTAAACAGCAGAATAATAAATTCTTCGTATCTCAGCTTTGATGGCAAATCTGAAGCAAGAATTTCTCATAGCTATATTTCCACGTTTATTGGTATTCCGATATATTGTAAAAATGCCTCCCCTCTTATTGAAAATTCTGTAATGAATGCTGAATATGTCGGAATTGGAATTTATTGTTTCTCATCCTCGCCGATTATCACTGATTCCCAAATTTTTGTTTGTGAAGATGAAGACTCCGAAGCTATGGCCTTTGTCTTATATGAAAATTCTTCTCCGGTACTCTCTAATACTTACTATAACAAAAAAAGGATAAAACAAGATAAAACTTCGAAAATAGTAGATACTGATAAGTAAGTGAATGAAATACATAGAAAAGCAAAATCAATATTCTAAGGTTTTCAACTCCCCGGGACAGAATGGCAAGCATATTGCAAGGACTTTAATCCATGGTTTATACAGATTACTTTAGAGGAGGGGGGCATGGCACATACGTTGAAGACAAGACCCACTATCATACCCATTGCCAGCGGGAAGGGGGGAGTCGGCAAAACCTTTTTCACGGCTAATCTTGCCATTGCCCTGGCTGAGATGGGACATCCGACCATAGCGGTGGACATGGACCTGGGAGGGTCCAACCTGCACTTTTCTCTTGGATTGCCCAACCGGTTCCCGGGCATTGGGAGCTTTCTGAAGGCACGCAGCGCAGAGCTTGAAGAAATGCTGGTTCCCACAGAAATCCCCAATTTGCAGTTTCTGCCCGGCGATGGCATGAGCCCCTTTATGGCCAACATCCCCCATGCCCAGAAAATTCGCCTGATCTCCCGTATCGTAAAGCTGCCTGCCGAGTATATCCTGCTGGATCTTGGAGCCGGCACATCCTTCAATACGCTGGATTTTTTCAGGTTGTCAAGCCACGGCCTTGTCATCACCACACCTGAGCAACCCGCCATCATGAATATGATGACCTTTTTGAAACATCTCCTATTACGCATCATTGCGGGGAATTTCACTAAAAATCACCGTATTTGTGAGATGCTGCGTTCCGTGTATAAAGTTGATAAGCAGACTAACATCGAATCGCTACTGTCCAGGATTACCGCCATTGACCATGAGGCAGGGAAAACGGTAACGGAACTGTGTCGCAAATACCGTCCCCGTTTGGTATTCAACATGGGAGAACATCCCGATGAAATTAAAATTTCAGAACAGATCAATGCCAATCTGAAGAGTATCCTTTCTCTCGAAGTTGACTATTTTGGTTTTATCTTAAATGATCCCGCCGTTCGGCAATCGGTTAAAAAGAAACTTCCTTTTATTCCATGTTATCGAAAAAACAAGACAACCGAAAATATTGAGCACATTGCCGAACGTATCGTGAAATACTGGAACAGACCTATAGATAACAGCGCCCTGCTCCTCCTGAATCACACACGGAAGATCTATGAAAATGACAATGAAGGGCAGCTAAAAACCACATTTAAAAAATAATAAGCAAAAATCAATTTTTAAAATCAACATTATTCAAAGGCCTGACCAAGCATATATGCATAAGGTGGCATGAATTTTGCTGTATTGTCTGAATGTAATCAAAAAATACTTTTAAGGATTGGATGCTGCTATGAAAAATATCGGAGAATTAATCCCGCCTGCGGTGGAATCGGACAAGTTGTTTAACCCATTGGTTGAAATCAGTGAAAAGAGAGCTGAAAAGGATAGAGAGCTGTTTACTGAAAATTTTAACCTTCGATCTGAAATAGCGCATCTGAAAAAAATTAATTTTATCGATGATATGACGGGAATCTATAATAAGAGATATCTGAAAATAAGACTTGAGGAAGAATTTGCCAAGGCGAGAAGGTATGGTTCCCCGCTCTCTTCTATTTTTATCGATCTGGATAATTTTAAATCTATTAATGATACATACGGTCATATTATCGGCGACAAGCTGCTCAAAGAGGTGGCCTCTGTTTTAGAGGGTCTGTGTCGTGCTGAAGATGTGCTGGTTCGTTTTGGGGGTGAGGAGTTTGTTGTCCTTATGTCAGATACTACTGCCTCTGAAGCTGTTATCCTCGCTGAAAGAATCAGAAAAAAAATTGCGGGTCATATCTTTTTCTATGGAGACATTAAAATCTCAGTGTCCGCAAGTCTGGGTACAAGTACCCTTAATAATGGAGACTTTGAATTTATAAACGATCCGGAAGAATTGATATGTATGGCTGATAAAGCAATGTACAGGGTCAAACAGAATGGCAAAAATAATACCTGCCATTTGCCCTTTTGCCTTGCTTCCTCCGGTTCTATGGGGAAAAATTTACCGGTACTGGAAAATCTTTTACCTCATTCCCATACTCGCCCGGGTTTTTGTCCGCCAACACAAACAGTCTATAAAGTTTTTTATTTTATATTTAACTGGAATAATCTACGAAATATGTGGATTAAAAATACTGAAGAATTAAAATAGACAGTTTAATTCTCAAGAAGTGAGGATTATGATTCCAAGGTTAAAAGCAATATTCCCCGAAGACTGGCAATATATTCTGAGCAGTTATAAAAATTTTCTTTCCTCCGCAGGATCACAGGATGTCAACGAAAATCTTTTGCTTATCTTACCTGAAATTGGGGTGAAATTTGGTGAGAGGCTATCACGATTGCAGGCAAATGGATTCGTTGAGATTGGCTGCGGGCTGGCAATTCCTTCATTAACTCTCGCAAAGCTGGGCCAGACAGGAGTAAAAGCTATTGACATAGACCCTAAGGCTCTTGCCTGTGTCGAGGATTTGAAAAATCGTCTGGGATGCGAGCTGGAGGTTCAGTGCAGTGATATTTTCAAGGATAGCCCCAAATTGCAAAGGGATGAACTGTTAATTGCAGAGAAACCGGCAAGCTATAAAAAAAGTGTTTTGGAAGTAGAGTTTAATATAAGAAATCGATGCGCAATCGAGGGTCATGCTTGTGCTTTAATTCCTTCTTATCTGGGTACAGATACACTGACCTCCTATTTTGAAAGATGTGAAAAATATGAAAAAAAGTTCAAACAGGCAGGATTTAAAGTAGAAAACCATCAAGCTTGTGACCAATTGCCATTCAGGTGGTTGATTGCGACGCATTGATTGCTGATATGATTATAACTTTGGTTAAGTAATATTTTTCATTAATATAAATTACCGGGTTAAGTTTTTTAGCAAAATGCCGATAATTATATACGACAATATATTGACGCAAATTGAACATTATCCGAAAAGATAGGTGATTACACATATGCAAATACTCAGGGGATCTCTTTCATAAGTTTTCAAGACTGCTGGTTATGTCGGCAATGCATGGCTTTGGGGAATAATAACATGAGCGAAAGAAGACACCAGGAGTCAGAATTAAGCATATAAAAAAAGGGAGGCGATAAAGAATGGCAGAATTAGCTGAAAAGATGGGCCAGGCAGTAAAGGCCATGGCAGACAGGGAAGGTAAATATCTTACTTTCATGTTGGCTGATGAGGAATACGGCATAGGTATCCTGACGGTAAGAGAAATTATCGGGATGATGCCGATTACCAGTGTGCCCCAGACCCCCTCATTTGTAAAGGGAGTCATCAATCTTCGTGGTAAGGTAATTCCCGTGGTGGATCTGAGACTGAAGTTCGGAATTAATGCAACTGATTACACGGAAAGAACCTGTATTATCGTGGTGGAGATTCCAAACGAGACCGGTACTTTTCAAATCGGCATCATAGTGGATGCTGTTTCCGAGGTGTTGAACATCAAGTCTGAAGATGTTGAGGAAACACCATCTTTTGGAAGTTCGCTGAATACAAGCTACATCCTTGGAATGGCTAAGATCGAAGGCGGCGTAAAGATACTTCTCGATATCGATCAGGTGTTGACCGGAGAAGAGCTTATGCTCATGCAGGAGCATGCAAAGGTTGCTGTGGAGCGTGAGATTGATAACTAATAAAGATGGAGGACAATGGAAATGTTAAAAAACATGAAATTGGGAGTCAAGACAATCAGCGGCTTTGTCGTTGTGCTGCTCCTATTGTCTGTTGTGGCCTATATCGGCTATAGCGGCATGGCAGGCGTGGTTGACCGGGTGTACAAAGCCGAAGATATGAACACGATTATCCAGAAGATGCTGGAAATACGACGACAGGAAAAGAATTTTATCATCAGGGGAGACAAGGAATATGTTGATAGGGTTCAAAAAATTGCAGAAGAGGCGAAACAACAGGCAAATAAAACCAAGGATACGTTCAAAGACCCGGCCAACAAGAAGCAGATGGACGATGTCTTAGCGGCCGTCGGGCAGTACGAAAAGGCATTTGCCAACTATGTAGCCTTTCAGGCGGAGATAGTTTCTCATGATGCCGAAATGGTCGAATCAGCAAGGGAGCTTCACGAAGTCGCTGAGGTCATCCGGCAAGAGCAAAAAGTCGCGTATATAAACCAGTTGTATTTATTGATGAAGGATAGTGGTGCAGATACCGAGGCGCTTTCAGACAGATTGTCCAAGGCCGATGATGCCAACAGGATCATCAAGTGGTCCTTAGAAAGCCGGCAACAGGAAAAGAACTTTCTGATGAGGGGTGACAATAAATATGCCGAGGCCGTTCACAAGTTTAACGAAGAGATTCTCGCCTTAGCCAAAGACATGAAGTCAAGGTTTGATCAGGCCCACAACAAGGAGCAGGCGGACAAAATAATCGAATCGCTCAATGCCTACGAGAAGGCCTTTGACGAGGTTGTAAAGTTGAAGGAAATGCAGAAGGAAGCCGACTCTGCCATGGTGGCAGGGGCAAGGGCCGCCCAAGAATTCGGTGAAGTGGCCGGGGCAGATCAAAAGGCCAAGATGGAGGCCCAGATCTCCACTGCCAACACCACCATATTGGGTGCGGCTATTCTGGCTATCCTGTTAGGAGTGGGGTTTGCCATTTTCATAAGCAGAGCCGTAACCGGAGGCATAGGCCAGGTTGTTAGTAATTTCAAAGAGATTTCTGAGGATATTGATAACGGCAAGCTTGATTCCAGGGCCGATGTTGAGGCAGTCGGAATTGACTTTAAGGCCATTCCGACCGGTTTTAATGCCGCCTTAGAAGCTGTTATCGCTCCTCTGAACGTGATGGCCGAGTATGTGGACAGAGTCAGTAAGGGTGACATCCCAGAGAAGATCACAGATGATTATAAAGGTGACTTCAACGAAGTCAAGAACAACCTGAACGTCTGTATCGATGCCATAAACGGCCTGACATCTGCGGTTGATATACTGGTTGATGCTACAGTGGAAGGTAAGCTTGATACCAGAGGGGATGCGGAAAAATTCGGTGGAGATTTTGCAAAGATGCTCCAGGGTGTTAATGACACGATTGGAACCCTTGTTGGCCACATTGACAAGATTCCTGCGCCGTTTATGATCATTGACAAGGAGTTCACTATCCGCTTCATGAACAAGGCTGGGGCTGATGTTATCGGCATGACCCAGGGGCAACTCATAGGAAAAAAATGCTATGACCAGTTCAAGACTTCAGACTGTCAGACAGGTAATTGTGCCTGTGCCAGGGCAATGAGCAGCGGCAATAATGAGGCGGGTGAGACAGACGCCCACCCGGGCGGCAATGATCTTTCCATTTCTTACACTGGCGTACCTTTGAGGAATCGGGATGGTGAGATCATCGGTGCACTTGAGATTGTCATGGACCAGACCGAGACCAGGAAGGCTATGGATGATGCAGAGGAGAAGGTTGCTTATCTAAACAACGTCCCGACTCCGGTCATGGTGGTGGACAAGGATTTCAATATCAAGTTTATGAATCCTGCCGGAGCTAATGCAGTTGGGAAAATCCCGGAGGCTTGTATCGGGCAAAAGTGCTTTAGCCTTTTTAATACTGCCCATTGCAACACGCCTGATTGCCAGGTAGGCAAAGCCATGGCTGGAAACGCTATCTTTACTGACAACACAGTGGCAAAATTGCCCTCCGGCGATCTTCCGATCCGCTATAGCGGAGCTCCGATCAAGGATGCCGAGGGGAATATCATAGGCGGTCTTGAATATGTCACAGATATATCTGAAGAGGGTATGGCTGTTGCCGATGTTGAAGAACTCGTGAAAGCGTGTGTCGCAGGCAAGCTTGATGTAAGAGGCAATCCGGACAAGTACAAGATAGCTGGTTTTAAGAATGTTATCCAGGGTTTCAACAAGACATTAGACGCAATTATCGGGCCTTTGAATGTAGCCGCAGAGTATGTTGACCGTATCTCCAAGGGTGACGTTCCCGAGAATATCACAGATGAGTACAAGGGTGACTTCAACGAGGTCAAGAACAACCTGAACGTCTGTATAGATGCTCTGAACGGTCTGACATCCGAAATGGGTATGCTGGCCGAGGCTGGAGCGGAAGGCAAGCTCGATACCAGAGGCGATGCATCCAAGTTCGGCGG
>JAUWQK010000054.1 GCA_030611115.1 Deltaproteobacteria bacterium | reverse complement strand
AATTTTGTTTGCTTCGCCTGGGACGTGTGCCTGAAAAGTTTATTTAACAACTCTGAGTCTGTGTGTTTTCTGCAGTTTTGACCATAGATTATTCATCATATCCGTGTATTCACTGTCATCCGCTTCTGTATCGGTTTTTCCTCTAACATACTTATTGAAAACATTTTTAAGTATCTCAATATCCCCTTTATTCATGTTGGCAATAGCAACTCTTTCTTTCAGGGGTAACTCAGAGACGATCTCCTCAATAATTTCATCTGCATGGGATAACTCCCTGTTTATATCTTTTGAATCAGGTTTATCCGGCATTAAATATTTCCTGGTGACTACTCACGTAGTCAGGCTGAAGCTGTTTAGGCTGAAGGCTGAAGGGGGTCAGAAGAGCACGATTGCCATACTTTTAGCGGAAACATCTGATTCTTGCACCAAACATGGCTTCAAAATGTGCTTTTTCCTAACAGTCTTCAGCCTTCAGCCTATCCACCTGAGTAGTTACATTTCCTGTTACAAAAAAAGCCGGAGATGCCCCCGGCTTTAATTACTAAATTTGTCATGGTCGGGGCGAGAGGATTTGAACCTCCGACTTCCTGCTCCCAAAGCAGGCGCGCTACCAGGCTGCGCCACGCCCCGATTTGGTGGTCTAATTATCACGCTTTTGTTGTTCGTGCAAGCACAATAAATTAGTATAACCGTTCACGGTTGAAAAAATCTTCTATTCCTTTGCTTATACTTTTAGCGAAATTAGATAAAACCTTTTCGTCCTTTAGCTCTTTTTCGTCGGCCGGGTTGCTTATGTAACCGGCTTCTATAACTACTGCCGGCATATCTGCGCCGGATAGCACTATGACAGGTGCACATTGGACCTTGCATTTTGCAAATCCTATGTGTTCATTAATGCGATTTTTCACTGATTCAGCTAAAACATGACTTGTTGTTTTGTGCCTGTTTTGGATATTATGCCACTGGGTCTGGATGTTATTGCTTTTGATTGTTTTTAATGGCGCTCTTTCTAAAATATTTTCGCCTGATATTTCTTTATAGTAGTAAATACATATGCCGCTTGCTTTATGTAAAAAGCTTCCACCAAAGTGTATGCTGATAAAAAGATCTGCTTTTAGATGGTTGGCTGCATCAATTCTGCCGGGAATGTCAAGCCAGTAGTCATCTGTTCTCGTGAGAAAGACCCTGTATTTATATTTAAGTTCTTTTGCAATAATATCGGCGAGTTTTAAACTTAGTGTTTTTTCATAAGTCCCATTCATACCCTGAGCGCCTTTATCATGCCCTCCATGGCCGGGATCTAATATAATAATTTTTTTGTTATTATAACCTGTCTTTTTTGCCATTACTTCTGCTGTGTTGGCCATAACGAGCAGGACAAATAACATTAATACAACAATATAGCGATAAGTTGAAAATATGTTGCAATATACCGACATAAAAGCTATTTACCCAATTTTACTTGACACAAATAGTGTTTAATATTATTTTTTATAAATTATGTTATTCAAGTTTCGTTCCCTTTACCTATTTAGAACTTTTGCTGCATAGAGGGTTGCGAAACTTATTTTTTTGATAAATAGTGTCTGAACGAAAGCTGCTGATTTTCCCAATTTTTAGTTTTCGTTCGGGCACTAAATAGAGGCGTGGTAAACTTTAGTATATTATACCTCGAAAGGCCGCAACTTGCAACCTTTCGAGGTATAGTTTAATATTATCGAGCGTAATGTCAAATATAAAACATAGGTTAAAAATATGCGAGAGTGGCGAAATTGGTAGACGCACTGGACTTAGGATCCAGCTCTGGCAACAGATTGGGAGTTCAACTCTCCCCTCTCGCACCAGTCAAAATTAATTTATAGGTGGAAAAAAGAAAGGAAACTTATGCAAGTTACAGTTGAAGATTTGAGTACCGTTAAAAAGGTACTGCATATTGAAATCCCTGAAAAGGTTGTTGTCGGTGAGCTGGACAAGGCTTATAAGGACTTGAAGAAAAATGCCAAGGTAAAGGGTTTCCGGCCTGGAAAGACCCCCAGGACGGTTTTGGAGAGGTTGTATAAAAAGGATGTCAATGCCGATGTTTCTTCAAAATTGATTCAGGAATCCCTTATAGATGCTATCAAGGAGGCAGAGCTGAACATCGTTGGAAGACCTGAGATCAAGCCTCCTATCGTGGATGGAAAGGGACCATATAAATATGATGCTACTGTTGAGATAGAACCTGAAATTGAAACTGTTGATTTCAAGGGATTAACTCTTAAGAAAAATCTATACAAGGTTAGTGCTGAAGAAATGGATGCACAGCTTAAAATGCTTCAGAAAAACCTGGCTCAACAAAAAACCCTCGAAGAAGATCGTCCGGCGCAGGAGGGAGATTTTGTCCTTGTAGATTATGAAGGATTTAAAGACGGCAAGCCATTTGCAGAAACCCAGAAAACAGAGAATTTTACATTAAAGATAGGTGATGGGCCTATTTTAAAAGAATTTGATGAGCAATTGATTGGCATGAACACAGGTGAAACCAGGGAAGTTAAAGTACATTTTCCTAAAGATTATTTTAATAATAAAGTTGCTAATCTTGAAATAACATTTAATGTAAAACTAAATGGAATAAGGGAAGTTGTGCTCCCTGAAATCGATGATGAGTTTGCAAAAGATCTTGGCAAATATGAAACGTTGGGACAGTTGAAGGAGGAAATAAGCAGCAACTTATTAAAAGGTTATGAAAAAAGATCTGATCAGGAAGTGCAAGAGCAGATTTTCACTGCATTGTTGGAGAAAATAAACTTTGAGGTGCCTGATTCTTTGATTGCTTTTGAGCTTGCGGGCATAATTGAAGAAGTTGAGAGGACTCTTACATACCATGGCTCGTCTTTGGAAGAGCGCAGTCTGACAAAAGAAGATCTTGCTGAAAAATATCGGGATACTGCGATAAAACAGGTAAGACGTCGTCTGATCCTGAAAAAAATAGTTGAGCAGGAAAATCTGACCCTTTCTGACGAAGATCTGGAAAACGGCTATAAGAATATGGCTGAAGCCTTTAACAGACCTGTTGAAGAAATAAAGAATTTTTACGAGCAGAAAGGTAGTAATATTGAACTTTTTAAAACATCTCTGCTTGAAAAAAAAGTTATAAAGCTTATTATTGAAAACAGCAGCCAGGAAATTGTGGAACCTGAATCGGAATCAAAAAACACTAAAGGAGAATAGTTTTGCCATTAATACCCATGGTAATTGAACAAAGCAGCAGAGGAGAGCGTGCCTATGATATATACTCCAGGCTGCTCAAGGACAGAATAATTTTTCTTGGATCACCTATAAATGATGAGATCGCAAATCTTTTAATTGCGCAGCTCCTTTTTCTTGAATCAGAAGATCCTGATAAGGATATAAATTTTTATATAAACACCCCCGGTGGATTGGTTACAGCCGGTTTGGCTGTATATGATACCATGCAGTACATTAAACCTGATATCGCAACAGTATGTGTGGGGCAGGCTGCCAGTATGGGTGCGGTTTTACTTACTGCCGGTGCAAAAGAAAAGCGTTATTCCCTGCCTAACTCGAGAATTTTAATCCACCAGCCTATGGGGGGGTTTCAGGGGCAGGCCTCGGATATTGCAATCCAGGCCAAAGAAATCCTTCGCATGAAGGAAACCTTGAATAAAATATTAGCATTTCATACAGGCAAGGATCTTGAACAAATACAGTTTGATACTGATCGGGATTTCTTCATGGCAGGTGATGAGGCAAAGGAATACGGGCTCATAGATCACGTAATCATTAACAGGGACGACCTGGACCATTTAAAAAATACGGAGGCGTAAAATGGCAAAAAAGGGAGACATGAACGATAATCTTTTCTGTTCATTTTGCGGCAAAAATCAGAAGGAAGTTACCAAGCTGATTGCCGGACCGGCAGTATATATATGCGATGAGTGCATTCAGCTTTGCAGCGAAATTATTGATGAGGAAAGCGAAAAAGCCACAGGAGAAACAGAGCAGATCTTAGCTCCAAAAGAAATTACAGCAATGCTTGATGATTATGTGATTGAACAGGATACTGCAAAAAAGGTTCTTTCCGTTGCTGTTTACAATCATTATAAAAGGCTGGATTCTTCGGTTGGAACAGGAGATATAGAAATCCAGAAAAGCAATATTCTTCTGATAGGGCCTACCGGCTGCGGAAAGACTTTGCTTGCACAGACACTCGCCAGATTTCTTGATGTTCCATTTACAATAGCAGATGCTACAAGCCTTACAGAAGCAGGATATGTCGGTGAAGATGTTGAAAACATTATCCTTTCATTACTCCAAAATGCCGATTACGATGTTGAGAAGGCCAAGCGAGGAATCGTTTATATTGATGAAATTGACAAGATTGCACGAAAGTCCGACAATCCTTCTATTACACGTGATGTTTCAGGGGAAGGAGTTCAGCAGGCATTATTAAAGATTGTAGAGGGGACCACTGCAAGTGTTCCGCCTAAGGGGGGCAGAAAGCATCCTCAGCAGGATTTTGTCAAAGTCGATACTTCCAACATACTTTTTATTTGCGGTGGAACCTTTACCGGCCTTGAACAGATAATCAAGCGTCGGCTCGGCTCAAAAGTTATGGGTTTTGGCGCAGAAATTCTCAAACAGAAAGAAAAAAGTATTGGAGATATCCTTAGAATGGTTCAACCTGATGACCTTGTAAAATTTGGTCTTATTCCGGAATTTGTCGGTCGTTTGCCGGTAATTGCTACACTTGATGAATTAAATGATGTTGCGCTGATTAGAATACTTAAAGAACCAAAGAATGCTTTGATCAAGCAGTTCAAAAAACTTTTTGAGTTTGAAGGAGTAAACCTGAGATTTACAGACAGCGCTATTGCAGCTATTGCCAAGGAGTCCTCGAAACGAAAATCAGGTGCAAGAGGACTTCGCTCAATACTGGAGAACTGCATGTTGGATATTATGTTTGAAATTCCTTCTATCGAAAATGTAAAGGAATGCGTGATAGGTGAAGATGTTGTGCTGAATAAGGAAGATCCGATCCTGTTGTATGAGCAGACAAAGAAACAGGCGTAGATTTTTCGTAGTAGTTCAGCCACAAAGACACAAAGGCTCAAAGAAAGGATATAAATTTTAAAAACCCGGTTCAGATTAGTGTCCTGTCATCTATATAGTGTCGCAAATATGGTTGTTATTCCCGCGAAGGTGGGAATTCAGAAGCACCGAAATAGTCAGAAATGCTTGTCCTCGACTTGATCGAGGAATGGATTCCCGCCTTTGCGGGAATGACGAGTGTCTGATACGATATTTCACGCATGACACGACATTAGTGTCTTAGTGCCTTTGTGGCCAAACTGTTATTATAAAACTTTAAATATAAGATAGTTGTATTACTAATGATAAATTTCCCAAAAATTTTCAAGGAAGACATGCCGGATCAGCCAAAACAAAAGCTCCCGCTTTTACCTTTAAGGGATATTGTGGTTTTCCCTCATATGGTGGCTCCTCTTTTTGTTGGACGGACAAAATCCATAAACGCGCTTGCCGATGCAATGAATAAAGACAAAAATATTTTTCTTGCCTCACAAAAAAAGGTAGGTATTGATAATCCTCGTGAGAAGGATATTAATTCTATTGGTGTTTTTGGGAAAGTGCTTCAACTGCTTAAGCTCCCTGACGGCACGGTAAAGGCTCTTGTTGAGGGAAAATCAAGGGGACGCATAAAGCGCTTTATTCAGGATAATGACTTTTTCAGCGTGGATGTTGAGCCGGTAGTTGAGCCGAAAATTTCAGTTGCAGAAGGTGTTGCGCTTAGCAGAGCTGTTATTGATAGCTTTGAGGAATATGCCAATCTGTCAAAGAATATTTCTAAGGAACTTGTGGGCAATATCTCTGTCGTATCCAATCCATCTCAGTTGGCAGATACCGTAGCTGCTCATTTTGCATTCAAGATTGAGGATAAACAGCATCTTCTGGAAACCTTTTCTCCCGGCAAGCGGCTTTCTATCCTTCTTGGCCTGATAAAAATGGAAATCGATATTTTTAACATGGATAAGAGGATAAAATCCCGTGTAAAAGAGCAGATGGAGAAAACTCAGAAGAGTTATTATTTGAATGAACAGATGCGGGCCATAAAAAAGGAGATGGGAGCTGAAGAAGGCCCAAGTGACGAACTCAAAGAACTTGAAAAACAGATCAAACGGAAGAGAATGTCTAAGGAGGCGGCAGCTAAAGCAAGGCAAGAACTCAGAAAACTCAAGATGATGACCCCGATGTCGGCTGAAGCAACTGTAGTTCGAAATTATATTGAATGGATGATAAGTCTTCCCTGGTTTGACCGCAGCAGGGTGCTTAATAATCTTGATGAAGCAGAGAAAATTCTAAATGAAGATCATTACGGTCTTGAGAAACCAAAGGAACGCATACTTGAATATCTTGCAGTCCAGGCACTTGTCAAAAAGGTACGCGGTCCTATACTTTGTTTTGTCGGCCCTCCTGGTGTTGGGAAGACTTCGCTTGCCAAATCTGTTGCAAGAGCTACAGGAAGAAAATTTATTCGTCTTTCACTGGGAGGCGTCAGAGATGAAGCGGAAATTCGTGGACACAGGCGTACTTATATAGGCGCAATGCCCGGCAAAATCATCCAGTCCCTGAAAAAAGTCGGCGTAAATAATCCGGTATTCTGTCTCGATGAAGTAGATAAAATGAGTATGGATTTTCGTGGCGACCCTTCAGCCGCTCTTCTTGAGGTACTTGATCCGGAACAAAATTTCAGCTTTAATGATCATTACCTGGATGTGGACTATGATCTTACAGATATTCTTTTTATCACAACCGCAAATACCTTGCCGGAAATACCTCTTCCTCTTCAGGACAGGATGGAAATTATACGCCTGTCAAGCTATACTGAATTTGAAAAATATCATATAGCCAAGGATTTTCTTATAACTAAACAAATAAGAATGAACGGGCTTGAAGGTAAAAATATAGGATTTTCTAAAAACTCAATTTATTCAATTATACGGTTTTACACTCGTGAAGCAGGCGTAAGAAATTTAGAACGTGAGATCGCTTCCATATGTCGCAAGATTTCACGTAAGGTTGTAAAAAATAAAGATAAAAACACATTTAATATAACAGAAAAATCTCTGCAAAAATACTTTGGGCCGCCTCGCTTCAGACATGGCCAGGTAGAGGAAAAGGATCAGATAGGTATCGTTACAGGGCTTGCCTGGACACAGGTGGGTGGTGATCTGCTTTGTATTGAAACTTTGATTATGCCTGGTAAGGGTAAGGTTATCATGACCGGCAAACTGGGGGATGTAATGAAAGAATCCGCCCAGGCTGCCGTAAGCTATGTTCGCTCACGCACCGATAGACTTATGATTGATAACGAGTTTTATAAAAAGTATGATATTCATATACATGTTCCTGAAGGAGCCATACCAAAGGACGGCCCTTCTGCAGGCATTTCCATATGCACGTCCATAGTCTCAGCTCTAACGAAAATGCCCGTTTACCGGGATATTGCCATGACCGGAGAAATCACTCTACGTGGAAGAATCCTCGCAATTGGGGGATTAAAAGAAAAAATTCTGGCTGCCCATAGAGGGGGAATTAAAAAAGTAATTATTCCCAAAGAAAACGAAAACGATATAAAGGAAATACCATCTATAATATTAAAGCAGATAGACATTGTTCTGGCGGATCATATGGATGATGTTTTGTCTTATTCTCTGATACTTAATGAGGGAGATACACTTTTCAAGAAAGATGATATTCCTTTTGAAATGATGATACCAAAGTCAAAAAAATTCGATCAGGAAACAGCTATTATTTAATCTTAGGTTTAACCTTGACATAACGCTAAATAATTAGTACTTAAAATTCTTTTTTGAAAAAGATATTAGAATAAGACCGTTCGGGCGGGTAGCTCAGTTGGGAGAGCATCGGCCTTACAAGCCGAGGGTCACAGGTTCAAGCCCTGTTCCGCCTACCATGTGGGGGTGTAGCTCAGTTTGGTTAGAGCGCCGGCCTGTCAAGCCGGAGGTCGCGAGTTCAAGTCTCGTCACTCCCGCCAACAATAACAAGGACTTAGGCAACTTTCTAAGTCCTTTTTTAGTTTATAAAATCAAGTCCA
>JAUWQK010000188.1 GCA_030611115.1 Deltaproteobacteria bacterium | reverse complement strand
TTGTTACCATTGAGGGTTTTATCGGCGCCATGCGCGAAGATTTTAGGGATCAGATATCGGAGGAGCAAGAAAAGTATATCAGGTATATGAGTGATGCAGCCCTGAAGATGGAGGCCCTGATCAATGACCTGCTGGAATTCTCCCGTATCGGACGCTTGACTGAAAAAAAGAGCAAGTTCTCTTTTGCCGGTATTGTAAAAGAGGTCTTGAAAACGCTTCGACCTCAGATCCAGGCAAGGGGTATTGAGGTGGACATTCAGGAAGATCTTCCGGATATCTACGGTGAAAAAAAGCGGTTTATACCGGTCATGGAGAACCTGTTGACAAATGCGGTTAAATATATCGGAAAAGAGAACCCTTGCCCGCGTATTGATGTCGGAGCTCAGGATCGCGACAGCCAAAAGGTGTTTTTTGTCCGCGATAACGGCATCGGTATTGAGGAGAGCTATTTTGAAAAAATTTTTCAGGTCTTCCAACGACTCCCATCCGCAAAAAAGGCCGGAGAAGGAACCGGCATCGGCCTTGCGATTGTAAAGCGGATTATCGAGCACCACGGGGGGAGTGTCTGGGTTACATCAAAGCCCGGAGAGGGGAGCACCTTTTTCTTTACTATTAATGATAGGGAGACTTAAACATGGATTATGAACCTTCAAACATCCTGCTTGTAGAAGACGAGGAAGCTCATGCGCAACTGACCAAGCGGGCAATTCGAAAGGCCGGCAATGCAAACCGGATTGATGTTGTATGCGATGGAGAAGAGGCGCTTGACTATCTCTTCAACGGCGGAAAACATGCTGATAAGTCTAAGTACCCATGCCCGGGCTTAATCCTGCTGGACATCAAGCTGCCGGGCATTGATGGAATAGAGGTTTTGCAAAAGATCAAGCAGGATCCGAATCTGAGGAAGATTCCTGTGATCATGCTCACCACGTCGGAGCGGGAAGAAGATATTGCGCGGTCTTATGATTATCATGCCAATAGCTACCTGACCAAACCGGTGGGATTCAAGGAGTTTGAGGAAAAAATCAGACAAATCGATTTTTACTGGATGCTTCTCAACAGACCCCCTGTATTAGAAAAGTAAAGATTGGGCTTGGTTCTAAAGATTTTTTAAATGGGTCTCGCTTATGAAAGCATTACGGCTTGTAATCATTGAAGATGAAGAAGCGCATTTCAGCCTCATGAAACGGGCGATTGCCAACAACCTGCCAAATGTATCAGTATATCATTTCCCAGAGGCCGGCGCCTGTCTTGAAAAACTTGATGAGATCATGCCTGACATAATTGTCAGCGATTATCTTATGCAGGGCATGAACGGAATCGAGTTTTTGGAAGCTTTGAATCGTAGCAATAAACAAATCCCTGTCATAATGATCACAGGTCAGGGTGACGAAGATATTGCCGTGCAGGCCATGAAACTTGGAGCATGGGATTATCTGGTAAAGTCCGCTGATTTCTTTACCCTGCTCCCAAGTGTTATTGAAAAGGTTGTTCGCGAATTCAAGCTTAAGGAATCACTGCGCAAATCCGAAAGACGATTCCAGGACATGGCTGAAAGAACATCGGATTGGATATGGGAATTGGATGCGCAGGGAAAATATATCTATTCCAACCCTTTAGTTGAAAATATAACAGGCTACAGGCCTGACGAAGTAATTGGCAAGTATTTTTATGACTTCTTTTCTGAGGAATTCAAAGATACCTTAAAGCATAATATCTTTCAAAGCATGAAGGAAAAAAGATCAATTCGCGCATTTGAAAATTATCTTAAACACAAGAATGGACATGAAGTTATTGTGGAAACCAGCGGCGTTCCGTTCTTCGGTAAAACCGGGAACCTTTTAGGTTACAGGGGCATAGATCGAGACATCAGTGTTCGTAAAAGAGCCCAAGAGAAGGTTCGTATTCTTTCGCGACAACTTATGAGAACACAAGAAATCGAACGGCGAAGACTCTCCTGCGACCTGCACGATCATCTGGCACAAGACCTTTCCACGCTTAAAATCGGAATTGATACCCTTGTTGATAATCATACAGAGACTCCTGTTAAAATAAAGCAAAAGGTTTCCAAACTCTCCGATATGGTACATAAAACCATAATGGATGTACGTGAAATGGCTTATTTCCTGCGTCCGGCCGGTTTAGACAAGTTGGGGCTGGTGCAGACAGTTTTCCAATATTGTGAAGATTTCTCTGCAAAAAATAACATTAAGGTTGATTTTTTCTCGGTCGGAATAGATGAGTTAGAGCTGGATTTTGATACAAAGATTGCTATTTACCGTCTGATACAGGAAGGTCTGAATAATATAAAGAAACATGCTGATGCAACCCATGCCGCCATCAAACTGATTGCATCTTTTCCAAATATTATTCTTCGTATAGAAGATAACGGTAAGGGGTTTAATATACAAAAATATTCGGATTCAGCAATTAATGAAAAACATATGGGACTCCTGAGTATGGAAGAGAGGGTATCCTTTCTTGCTGGTAAAATGAAAATCGAATCCCGTCTCAAGCAAGGCACAAAAATTCTAATTGAAATTCCTATGGAAACAAACAGTGACTAAAAAGAAAACCGTTTTGATAGTTGATGATCATCCCCTTTTCAGGGAAGGCCTTAAGTCTCTTATAGGGCGCCATGCCGGATTCGAAGTGGTTGGAGAAGCGGAAAACGGAAAACAAGGAATAAAGAAGGCAAAAAAACTCAGGCCTGATTTAGTTGTAATGGATCTGTCTTTACCTGATCAAAGCGGTATTGATGTTACTCGCAGGATACGAGGCATGTTGCCTGAGACACGCATCATGATACTTAGCATGCACTCCAAAATAGATTATATAACCAAAGCATTTCAAGCCGGAGCTTGCGGATATGTTGTTAAAGAATCAGCCGCAGAAAGTCTTGTCGATTGCCTTAAGGCTATATCAAAAGGTGATTATTTCCTGGATACCTCTCTTTCTCACAAGGTGGTTAAAAACCTTATGGAATCAGGTGAAAAAGAAGCAAAGATAACAGATGCCGGTTATAAAACTCTCACCCCTCGTGAGCAACAGATCATGCGTCTGCTGGCCGAAGGGTTTTCCAGTAAAGATATTGCCGATCAACTTTTCATAAGCCCTAAAACCGTTGAAAACCACAGATCGAACATAATGAAGAAGCTTGACCTTCACAGCACAATGGAGCTGGTTCGTTTTGCTGCAAAGCTTGGTATTATCGATGTAGATCTGTGGAAAGGGTAATATGTCCCCCCCCTGTTCCGGGATAAATTCCTATTCTCCTGTGGATTTCTCCTATAAAAATAAACCTCTCCATCTATTTACAATTCAAATAATTTATGAGATTATTTCAAAAAACAGCATACCAAAAGAAAGGAAGATTGCCATGAGAAAACAACTTTCCTTTACCAGGCACGAGCATAAAATCCTTCCAAACTTCAGACAGATGATCAGCAAAGCAGAATCTACCGAGGATGTGAAAAAGTTTTTCGTCTATACTGCCATCGAACTGTTTGAAAATATTTTCGAAGGAAAAATGGATTTTGAGTATGAGGATATCGCTCTTATGCCGGACAGCGACTGTC
>JAUWQK010000256.1 GCA_030611115.1 Deltaproteobacteria bacterium | reverse complement strand
GTCATTTTACCAAAAGCTGTCAAACAACCTGAAACACGAAAACCTGAGAAATCAGGGTGTCAGCTAACGGCGCAGAATTGTACTGTTCGCTGGCATCGATAAAACGCCATAAGCCTCCGGATTCCAGTTCATCACGTTTTTTCTGAAATGGTCCTTCCAGATAACTCCGTGCAACTGAAGCCTCAGCAGAATCAGGATGCATCTGTTCCAGACGCTTTAACTGCTTTGCAGCCTCTTTTCCAGCCTCCTTGGGCATTCTGGCGCCCTTGATCCTTTTCTTGTATTCATCTATCTCTTCAGCTTTTTCATCATGCTCGCCCAGTTCCTTGTGGATAGCCCTAACCTGCTCTCTTAAAAAATAATCGCGCTGGCTCTTAGAAATTTCATCCTTGACATCAGATTGAATTTTTGCCTGTATCACCGAAAGTTCTACTTCATGTGAAAGCAGATCGTTAACTTTTTTAAGACGTTCCACAGGATCTACAAGTTCAAGCAGAGCCTGTGACTCCTCAATTTTCAGTCTAAGATTCGATGATACAAGATCTGCCAGCTTGCCCGGATCATCTATGCTTTCCAGAATGGTACCGACATCGCCGCTTAATTCTCCTCGAAGAGCCAGAATCTTCTCTGAATGCTCTCGTACATTCCTCATCAGAGCTTCAATCTCCAGATTGACTGCTTCAGACATCTGTTCTTTAATAATTTCAATCTTTACGCGATAATAAGCTTTGTTTCTGAGATATGTCACAATTTTTGCCTTGGCGACACCTTGCACAAGGGCCTTGACACTGCCGTCAGGCAGTTTCAACATCCTCAAAATCCGACCAACTGTT
Organism: Deltaproteobacteria bacterium; assembly: GCA_030611115.1. The sequence continues at coordinate 1,404 of JAUWQK010000256.1, read as the reverse complement.
CCAATCGTGTAAATTTCATCCTTTTTAGGGTTCTCGACGCTCGAATCCTTTTGCGTAACCAACAATAAATAGTCGTCTTTCATTACGGCCGCTTCCACCGCTCGCACTGATTTCTCCCGACCGACGAAAAGAGGAATAAGCATTCCTGTAAAAATCACAACGTCCCGTATAGGCATTAAAGGAAGAGTTCTGGGTATTTTTATATCCTTTTCATTTTCCTCAATAATACTTATCAAATCATCTTTATCTGTTTCACCCATTGTTTCACCTGTTTTTAATTATTTCCACCCACAATCGTGAAAGAGCCTTATGCATATAAAAAATTGAGTTTAAAATGCGTTAATCTAACAATATATAACATTATTTTTCTTTGACAATATCAACCTTGATTTTTTATAAAACAAACCTAACAAATTTTGCATGACAAAAGACTATGTTTCAGGGTAATATCTCAAAACAAATAAAAAGGGCTGCAATACAAAAAAGTGATAAGATATAAGACATTAAATGGGTAGCTTTTTTGAATATCGAATGTCGAACAGGGAATAATGAATGTCGAAGGAAGGAATTCTGCTATTTGATATAGGTTTTTTAAGTCATTGATGAAAATAATCAATTGATCTCGATTTTTGTAATAAGCATAGGTATTGCCAAACAAAAACAAGACTTCGTAATTCGACATTCCCTGTTCGACATTCGACATTAAATCAGTATGTTCAATGGCTAAAGATATTATCATCAATGATGCAACTTTTTTGTATTGCACCCATAAAAAGGGCTGAATATGTTAACCTACCTAATTGAAATATTAATTTTTATATTTGGAATTTGTATAGGAAGTTTTATGAATGTATGCATATACAGGTTGCCCGCATCAAAATCAATTATAAATCCAGCCCGTTCTATATGCCCGAACTGCGGAAATATTATAAGATCTTATGACAATATTCCTGTTTTAAGTTATCTGTGGCTTAAAGGAAAATGCCGCCATTGTAATTCTCCTATAGCATTTCGTTACCTTTTGGTTGAATTGACAGGAGGTTTTTTTGCACTTTGTATATATTTCAAGTTTGGAATTACAATTGAAGCTTTTTTGTACTACGCCTTAATTTCATCACTGCTTGTGATTACCTTCATTGATATTGATCATCAGATAATACCGGACGTCATTACACTTCCAGGCATACCGATCTTCTTTTTTGCATCATTTACCTTTGCAGCAATTACCTATAAAGACTCTTTATTAGGCATACTGGCCGGCGGCGGAAGCCTTTTATTAATTGCAGTAACATACAACCTTCTTACTAAAAAAGAACGCATGGGAGGCGGAGACATCAAGCTTCTGGCAATGATAGGAGCCGCCTTAGGGTGGAAAGGCGTTCTCTTTACAATATTTATTGGTTC
>JAUWQK010000102.1 GCA_030611115.1 Deltaproteobacteria bacterium | reverse complement strand
TTGTTATAAAGAAATCCTTCGCGCGACCATTTCCATAATGTTTTTGGAGCATCGTTTTTGAACACTTTACCGCGGATGTCATCGGGACCGGATATAAAGTGCCTGTCCCCGACAAATGCCTGGCACACATCGGCAAACATTGCAGTGGACAGCAATGCTCCGCTATAGTAAAGAAAATCCCTTCTGTTTATAGTTTTCATCATACTTTCCACCTAAATTGAGCAATTTTTTACTCAATCTGCGCCGATCTCTTGCGCATAAAGGCTTTGCAAAATTCCTCGACATATCCGCGGGTATGCCTGCGGTTTTTGCAAATCCTTATGTATCAAGATCTCAGCACATATCTTCGCAAAAAATTGCTCAACTCAGGTGCTCCAATAACAATCAAACTTGCCAGTTTCAAAAATATCAATCCTGCTGCAGCCCAGATAAGCCCAAAATAGGGCAAAAGGATCAGACTGGTAATCAGGATGCCGCAGGCAGCACCAATTAAATCGGCTGAAAAAGATCTGGTTACAGCAGAATTTCCGCCTCCTCCCAGATGGAGAGCCACAGGGAACTGAAACCCGCATGCAAGCGAAATTATGAAGCCGAAAACAAGAAAAAAGAATGACGGCAGATGATCCCCACCTATCTTCAGTGCCAGTATCAAAATGCCCATCAGGGTAATGAGCAGACCATCGGTCAGCACCAGTATCTGTTTTCCGCCTTCACGCAGTCTGTCGCCCAGCAATGCCCCCGGCAAAAGACCGGCCAGAAAAACCGTTATAATTAATCCTATTTGAAAATATATATAACCATAAAATATCTGAAAAGCAAAGATGATCAGTATTTCGCTTCCCATGGTCATTGCTCCTGTTGAAAAAAGTACAAATTCCTCCCGCTTAATCCGAAACAGATATATAATGGTGAGTCCGGCAAGGCCGGCAATAAATCCAACAGGTGAAGTGGAAAATTTGGCAAACCACTGTGAAAACATCAGCCTCATCAAAAGCGGAGAATCATCGCTGTTTTTTGGTGTATTCGGATCCATCAGATTATTTAAGTCTGAAATTCTTTCTTTAGTCAGATTCCCGTAATAATAGCCTCGTATGTACCGGGCAATAATACCTTTTTCTGCAAGTCTCGCAGGGATATCTGTTTTGATTGAAATATCCCGGCACAGGAAAAATATCTTCAGCCCAGGCATAAGCAAAACATGCTTAAAATGATTTTTCACGGTATTGTATAGAGAAGAAAGCTTCTGCCGCTGTGGTTCGGCAAGGTAATTATCATAACCTTCCATAGAAAAACTCAAAACACCATCCGGCGCAAGGTGCTTCTTTACAAGGCTAAAAAACTGATCTGTAAAAAACCTGTTTACCTGAAATGTGTCCGGCTCCGGTAAGTTTAAGATAATGGCATCGTAAATTTTGTCCGAATCCGCAAGAAATGCCCTTCCATCCTGATTGATTACATTCAATCCTTCAATATTTTCGATCAGGCCGAATTTGAACTGTACAGCAGTAATTTCCGGGTCAAGCTCAACATAATCAACTGTTTTAAGACCATGCCTTTTCAGCTCTTTCATAATGCCGCCCTCGCCGGATATTAAGAGGACGCGTTGCGGATTGTCCAGTTGAGCCAGGGGATAATGGATAGTTTCTTCTGCAATGCTCTGATTCTGGGTGCTGAATACAGGGACTCCATCAGTAAGAAGAGTGTACTGCCCATTATCCTGATGAACGGCAATCCTTCCGTAACGGGATTCACGATAATGAACCAGCTTTCCCTCTGAAGGCGCAAGCGAAAAGGGTTCAAAAAAAATACCCGCTGCAAGCACTGATAATGTGATAGCAACGCCTGGAATAATTTTTAAATATTTTCTCTGCTTTCCGGTTAATGAAAAAAGAAGAAATGATGCGGCAACAAGCGGAAGGTTGGCAATAAATATAGCCTTAAGAGGAGTAACCAGAAAAACAAGCGCAAATGAAAAAAGCGCTCCTCCGGTTATATCTCCTATATTATCGGTAATATAAATGCGTGTGCCTGAATAATCCGGTGTTTCCGCTCTTAGCACAAAAAGGCTGTAAGGAAGAATAAAACCTATAAGCAGGCAATATGGAGCAATGGTTAAAAATATGTAGGCAAGGGTAGGATAAAAACCAACCGAACTGCCGTGAATAAAAAAAAAGTCGCGCAATCCACGAATGCTATGAATCTGAATCACGGACAGAGCTGCCAGAATGAAAGAAAGTCGGCAGAGTCTGCTTGAACTGGGCTGCCAGTAGCGCGGCGTAATCAGATGCGCTACAAGCGTTCCTATACCGCCGAGTATCAACCAGTTGAAAAGTATTAAAGAAATGACAAACTCGTTACCGTGGAACTGGGCAAGAAATTCGCGTATGGTTATTAATTGCACCACAATTGAAGAAATGCCGGCGGCAATGACAACCAGCAGTGTAGCGCGTTCATTTTTCTTCATCAAAATACTGAACCTGGTAGATCTTAACTTCCAGTTTATCATTTCGCCAGGCATCGGCTGACATCCCGGCCTTCATGCAGAGATGTCCAAGAAATTCTTCGGGCTTAGGCACCTGTTTCCATACCTGTGGCAAAAAAGTTGCGTTGGCAAAGCCTTTCCGGATAATTACACCATCAACATTAACGCGCAGTTTTGAAACCAGGTCGTCACCATCTATGTATTCAAGAGGTTCCGGCGGGGTAAGAATGCTTACCTCTATATCAACATTTTCAAGTTCTTCGGCTCTCAGGGGAGAAAATCGCGGATCACGAAATGCAGCACTGACTGCATTACGCCTGACCACCTCTTTGACAGGTTCAGATGCAGTTATATTGCCAATGCAGCCCCTAAGCTGATCATTGATCTTTAAGGTAACAAAGGTGCCAAAATGCTCCTGAAAACAATCCTGCTTAAGCGCTTCTTCCAGGGCTTTGGACTCGACAGGGTCTATCTTTTTATTCAGCTTTTTCATAAGCGTATGCCGTGCAAGCCTTACCAGCGCCTGCCCCTGCTTATCAGTAAATCTGTGACCCGCATTTTTTTTGTCATCCATAAATTTATCTCCATAAAATGCTATGGCTGCATAGCCGACAACTTGACCGCGCCCGCCGCAGGTATCGCCGCTGTTTGAATAATGCAGCAAAACCGGCTGCCATCCATATTGCCGGGCCAGGCTTACAAGAACAAGAACCGGCACTTTCCCGCACGCATAATTATAACCCTTCAACAAATTGTCTGCATCCAGATTTAATATCATTTGAATGGTTTTTTTGTCTTTTTCAACGGCCTCGGTATATTGTAGAAAGTGGGAAAGGTCTGTACTGACCACAAGAAGCGTGTTTTGATCTCGAAACATATCTATTTCGCGCGTGAGTCCCTCAATATTACCCTGGCTGATTACAATCGGAATGATCTTAAATTCCTTTAAATAATACTGCAAAAATGGCAGCAAGACCTCCAGTGAATGTTCGCTAAGATCAGAAGCCTTGTTTGCGTGAAACAATTCTGACCGGTTTCGCAGTTTTGCAGCATCGTTATGCAGAAAAACCCTTCCGAGAGGAGTCTGGTAAGCAGTTACATTGCTGATTGCTCCGTTTGTGAAACCTACCCGATGATCCGGGCCAAGCAAAATAACTTTTTTAAACTGCTTTTCGCTGAGAACAAGTGATGCATGGGCTGCTGTAAGCCCGGAGCATGGATATCCTGCATGGGGCAGTATAAGAGCCTTCAGATGTTTTCCTGATGGAATCTTTACCTGAGTTTTTTTTGCCAGGCTGGTCAGACTATCAATATTCTTGAGCAAATCAGATTGACTGGAAGGATAAAATCTGCCTGCAAAAACGGCCTTGCGAATATCATCCGCAAGTGCACCCCCTGTGCAGAGAAGAGATAATATGCACAAAACCAGGAAAAACTTTATAATCGGATTGAATGCCTGCTTCATGAAGTGACCCCGCCTGTAAGGGACAAGAAAATATATTAAACAAATACAATGAGCGAACAATACTGTCAAACTAAAACTTGTTAATCTCCCCACTCAAAACTGACCTATGGCAATATAGGGTTTTCATTGAATTATGAGGGGAATGCCCTTTTTGTTTTGCCTCCTAAAGATCCAGCCAATTGAAAAAATCACATAAAATCATAGGTATCCCGGAAATCCGCCGCCATACCCACTATGTTTGGAGAAAGTCAATATGTCACGAACATCCCCAAGTTGTTTCCGGATGGTGTAAGTTCAATAGCATATTTTGGGACAAAAGGAGTATCGCTAACCTCTGCTCCCTGAATACGGTCAACACGATACGACCTGGGCTCATCAGTATTATGTCTTACAGCGAACAGTAAAATATTTCCTGCTTGAGTACGGCGTAATGAATATGGCTCAATCAGACGATGACTGCCTTTATAGTATAGATCAACACAGAGTCTGTTCGCTGCGGCAAAACGGATTTTTTCAAGCGGTACCGCTGTGTGCCATGCCTGAGCCATGGACGGCGGACGCCACGTTTCGTCAATTGCCGCTTTTCCTGCTAATGGAATTGCTTCTTTAACTGCCTTTTGAGCTGCTCCGTGTAACCATTCCATTACTTCCGGCAATTCTTTCCAGAATTGTTCAAAAGACGGCAGTGCAGGAAGCTGATGGGCGAGCATGTTTTCCCATTCAGCTTCCAGCTCTTCACGTTCAGGACGGTTCCTAAACGTTTCCATTGTTGGAACCGGCATTTCTTTAAATTTGCATTTTTTCTCAAGAGTGTCCAAAATAAGGGGCAGATCAGGTTTGAGTTCATCGTGACGATACAAATGAACTACATCATATAAATCCCGTGGCCGTTCACGCTCTGCCAGCGCCCTGATTTTTTCTGCAAACATTTCCTCAAAACAATAGCACCTTATCTTAATTCCATTCTCAGGCAAATCAGAAAATGGATGATGGACTTCTCTTACAGCAGGATCAAGCGCCAGAATTTCATCAACAGTTAAATCAAGCTTGATGCGGGGTAGGTCACCTCTGGGCTGCATAGGCCCGCGATACCCAATACGCCCCTGTGCAGACATACCGCCGCGGTTGTTCTCATAAACGTCAAAGCGGATCAAATCTTTCGGGATTTCAATACCGATAGCATCATAGACCCATTCAGAAATTCCCTCGAAACATTTTACAAGAAATTCCTGATTAAGGTGGCTGGATTCAGTAAGAGTAAAATCCAAATCTTCAGAAAAGCGATATGTTTCAAAATAACATTTTTTTAAACATGTACCGCCTTTAAAAACCCAGTTTGGCCCTAATTCAGTATGATTGGATATGCCAGCAAGTACCCAGCCAAGCACATAGTCTTTCTCAATAACATTGGCAACAAGACCAAACTCCCTTGAAAAATCCATTATTTCCGATTTAGCAATCATTCTGGGTCATCCGCTTCCAGTTTTCGGGTACCCACAGCCGCCACCGGGTAATCAGCTTTTCATTGCTGAGCTTTGGGTCAAGTTTGGTGTTACCGGCTGTAAGCCTTGCTCGGCATTGATCTATAATCTCAGTTTCATCAGGTGTAATTTTTTCCAATAAAAAACCGAGGCGTTTGAATACGGCACCGTTACCCAGCCGTTCCGCATATTTAATCAGCAGCTCCAGGTTCCTGTTTTCTGAACGTAAGTAATTGATAAACATATCTTTGGTAGAACGTATTCCACCGCCAAGAACAGGGTTACTCAGCATATCAAGTATTGTACGCGTGGGATCAGACAC